>NZ_JCBANG010000070.1:0-36015 GCF_059760905.1 Achromobacter sp. 1011811831 | reverse complement strand
CGGCACGCAAGTGCCGCGGGGCTTTTCTTTTTGCCGGCTATTGCGTGCGCACCGGCATGCTGCAATCGGAAAAAAAGACCTCGCAGGTGCCGCCGCTGACCTGCGCGCATTCATTCAGCGCCAGCCGGGATGCTTCTTCCAGCGTGGCCGCGAACCGGGCGGATGTCCGGTTGTTGCCCCACGCGATCACGCCGCATTGATTGGCATACGACAGGTTCACCTTGCAGTCGCCGCCGCCCTTTTGGGCGCATATTGCCAGCGCGGCTTCTTCGGCCTTCTGGCGGGTCGCCTTGCTGCCCGCGACGCCGGTCTTGCCGGTGACGCTGTCCACGGCGATCGCGCCCCAGCGATCTTCCCAGCGGACGGATGGGGCAGCGGATTCGCCCTGTGTTCCGCCCGGGACTTGGTACAGGCCGGGGATGGGCACGCACCCGCTGGAGCCGGAGCCTGGAGCCGCCGGCGTATAGCCGTCGGCGCAGCCGTTTTTGGCGGCCGCGGGATTCGCAAGGGCCAGGGCCGCGGTCAGCGTTGCCAGCGTCACGGCAAGGAGGTGGAGGATCTTCATAAGCGTCACCCGGTTGGTGGGGGTAGAGGATGCGCAAATTCTAGGGACAGGCCAAGTCGATGGCAATGCTGAATCGGCTGATGTAACGGGATCCCGCGAGCTCGGAAATACTTCTTCAGCTGATCCCGTTTTCATGGGCCTGGCCATCGGATTGGCCTGGGGCCGGTGGGCGCGCGCACCGGCAGGCTGTATATGGGGCGGTGCGCGCAAGCTTGCCGATTTGACAGCCCCACTTGATTGTAAATACAATCTGCCTCGTGAACTTCGCTTTCATCCATTAAAAAAACAAGAACAATCACCCCACGCAGCGGACCTTGCGCATCCTCCTTGTGCGCACCGTCAGGAAGACAACGGCATCTGCGGCATGCGTTTCCCCCATCGAATACATCCGGCCTGGCCGGCATTGCGGGGAAACCGGACGAAGTTCGCATGATCGGTTGGCTGACAGGCCGCTCCGGGAGTCGGACATCATGACGACCAGGCGCATTCCTGATTCATCGGAACAAGGCAATCCGGACACCGTCGCGGGCACCCACGTCGCGTCCGGCGGCGATGGCGCCGACGCATCCCCGCGAGCCGAGTCCGCCGGCGTGCGCCGGCGCGGTCCCCAGAAGGCGCCGCTCAAGCGGGTGGTCACCATCCGCCTGTCGGCGGACGTGGTGGACGCGTTCAAGGCGACCGGCGCCGGGTGGCAGACCCGTGTCGATAGCGCCCTGAAAGACTGGCTCAAGCAGAACCCGCCTTCCTGAGCCGACCGATCATTCCCTCAATCCCAAGGAAAACGCAGTCAATCGAACTTTCGACGGGCGACGCGATGCTGGCGCAAATATCGCCGGCGGCGCGCTGTCGCCCGTAGCGGGGAGGCCATATGCACAAACATACTGAACAATCGATACTTCGCACTTCCATTCTCGTCACCATCGTGGTCGCCGGCAGCGGCATCCTCTTCGGCCTCTTGTCCGGGTCCTTCTCCATCGTGTTCGACGGCGTCTACATGCTGGCGGACGCGGGCATGAGCGGCCTGGCGCTGATCGTCGCCCGTCTCATCGCGCTGTCCACGGCACCTGGCGGTCCGACCGGCAAGCTGCGCGACCGCTTCACCATGGGCTTCTGGCACCTTGAGCCCATGGTGCTGGGCCTGAACAGCCTCATGCTGACCGGGGTCGCCATCTACGCGTTGATCAATGCCGTCGGCAGCCTGATGAAGGGCGGCCGCGACCTGGAGTTCAGCTACGCGATCTTCTATGCCGCCTTCGCGCTGGCGGCCTGCATTGGCATGGCCGTCTACGAAATGCGGGTGAACCGGAAGCTGCGTTCGGAATTCGTGGCGCTGGATGCCAAGGCGTGGATCATGTCGGGCGGGATCACCGCGGCGCTGCTGCTGGCCTTCAGCGTCGGCTATGCCATCGAGGGCACTTCGCTCGACTACCTGACACCCTATATCGACCCGGCCGTGCTGGCGCTGGTGTGCCTGGTGATCATTCCGATGCCCATCGGCACCATACGGCGCGCCCTGGCCGATGTGCTGCTGATCACGCCGCCGGATCTGAAGGAGCATGTGGACGAGGTGGCCAGGACGTTCACGCAGCGCTACGGCTTCACGTCGCATCGTTCCTATGTGGCCAAGGTGGGACGCGGCAGGCAGATCGAGCTGTATTTCATCGTGCCCAAGGACCTGCCGGCCAAGCCGCTGGAGCAATGGGACCGGATCCGCGACGAGGTGAGCCGCGCCGTGGGTGACGACACGCCGGACCGCTGGCTGACCATCGCCTTCACGACGGACCTGGAGTGGGCGGTCTGAGGCGGCGCGGCCGGGCATGCGTTGTCCTGCCGCGCGCTTTGTTCTAGTCTCGTAGCCCTCATGAATGCAAACCGAGGCGGACAGGATGGCTATCGAACTTGAACGGGAACTGCGCGATACGGCGGTCGCGTCGATCCAGCGGTATTTCGACCAGAACATGGAAGAGCCGATCGGCAATATCGCCGCCGGCGCGCTGCTGGGATTCTTCCTGGAGGAAATCGCGCCGGTCGTCTACAACCGCGCGGTTGCCGACGTGCAGGAAAGGCTGCAGGCGCGCGTTGCCGAACTGGACCTGGAAGTCCACGAGGACGAATTCGCCTATTGGCGCAAGCATGACAAGGCCAAGCGCGGCAGGTGACCGGATGCCCTGCGCGGGCGTTGATCCGGCGCCAGGCCGGCGCTGTCTGGAGCCCCGTGGCACGCAAGTGCTCCGGGGCTTTCCTTTGCCCGCGCGCCAGGGAATGGCCGTGTGACGCAGATGTCGAATTCCATTGCCGCTCCCGGCGCCACGTCGGATGGGCGCGACGCGGCCGGGATATGGGATATCCCTAATCCCGGGAAAGTTTGCCAAATCTTGATAACCCGTTGAGTCTTTTGGTCATTAGCATCAAAAGCGTACCTTTCCTGCTTGCGCGCGGCCACTCCGGCAAGTCGGGTCGAGCGCGGCGGAAGGGTACGCAACACCAAGGCTGCGCATGCGGGTGATCCTGCCGGCGCAACCCAGAACATGGCAAGGGGCATGGTCCGCGTCCAGAGGCTTTGATGGCCCGTTCGCGGAAGGTCGCAGGCAAGAACGCGCTGGCTGAGTTGTCCCGAAGGCGGGGGAGCCATCCTCTCCGGCCCGCGGCACGGCGGCGTGGACCCTCGTCACCGGATGCCGTTCGAGCATCGGGACGTCCTATATCAGACTCATCGGGAAACGAAAGCATGTCAAATGTGAATTCCCATCCCCATGGCGAATCGGCCCACGGCGGCCTGAAGAAGACGTTGGGCACCTGGCAGCTGTGGGGCATCGCGGTCGGACTTGTGATCTCCGGCGAGTATTTCGGCTGGAGCTACGGCTGGGCGAAGGCCGGGACGCTGGGCTTTCTGGTCACGTCGGCCTTCGTCGCGGCGATGTACACGACGTTCATCTTCAGCTTCACCGAACTCACCACCTCGATTCCGCACGCGGGCGGGCCTTTCGCCTACGCCAAGCGGGCGTTCGGCCCGGTGGGCGGATACATCGCCGGCATGGCGACGCTGGTCGAATTCGTGTTCGCGCCGCCCGCCATTTCGCTGGCCATCGGCGCCTACCTCCATATCCAGTTTCCCGGGCTTTCGCCCACCACAGCGGCGGTGGGCGCCTATCTCATCTTCATGTCGCTGAACATCGTTGGCGTGCAGATCGCCGCGGCGTTCGAGCTCACGATCACGCTGCTGGCCGTGTTCGAGCTGCTCGTGTTCATGGGCGTCGTGGCTCCGGGATTCCACTGGTCGAACTTCACGCAGGGCGGCTGGGCTGGCGCCGACAGCTTTTCGATGGGCACGTTTGGCGGCATCCTCGGCGCGGTGCCGTTCGCCATCTGGTTCTTCCTTGCGATCGAGGGCGTCGCCATGGCGGCGGAGGAAGCCAAGAATCCCAGGCGTTCGATTCCGATCGCGTACATCACGGGCATCCTGACGCTGGTGGTGCTGGCGATGGGCGTGATGCTGTTCGCGGGCGGCGTGGGCGACTGGAAACTGCTGGCGGACATCAACGATCCGCTGCCGCAGGCGATGAAGCTCATCGTGGGGGAAAACAGCGGCTGGATGCACATGCTGATCTGGCTCGGGCTGTTCGGCCTGGTCGCCTCTTTCCACGGCATCATCCTCGGCTACTCGCGCCAGATCTACGCGCTGGGCCGCGAAGGCTATCTGCCGGCGTGGCTGGCGAAGCTGCATCCGCGCTTCCGGACGCCGCACCGGGCCATCCTGGCCGGCGGCGTGGTCGGCATCATCGCCATCTTCAGCGACCAGTACGTGCAGTTCGCCGGTCAGGCGCTCACCGCGAACATCGTGACGATGTCGGTGTTCGGCGCCATCGTGATGTACATCATCAGCATCCTCTCGCTGTTCAAGCTGAGGAAAACGGAGCCCGGGCTGGCCCGCCCGTTCCGCGCGCCGTTGTATCCCTTCTTCCCAGGGTTTTCCCTGGTGGCGGCCATCGTCTGTCTGGTGACGATGATCTACTATAACCGCGAGGTCGCGCTGCTGTTCGCGGCCTTCATGGCGCTGGGCTACGTCTACTTCCTGATGACCAGGGGAAGGCGCAAGGACGATGCGGCCGAGTTGCTCGAAGAGGCCGTGAGGCCGGAGTAGGGGACATGATGCCAGGCGCCAACCGATTCTTCGTGATGCCAAGCCGGCCGCGGCCTCGACATGGGGCGCTGCCGCAGCCGCCTGATGGCAATCGATGAGGTCGCCACGAGATGCTCGAAACCCCAACATCAGTCCGCGAGTTCAAGGCGCGCCAGATCGTGTCGCACGATGCCGACGAGCAGGCGGCGACCTTGTTCGGCTGGAAGCAGACCTACGACCAGCTGACTCCCGGCCAGTTCGTCGGCAGCCTCACCGAGCTGAATTTCGCGGCCACGCATCTGTTTTGCGAAACGACCAGCCACAAGCTGCATCAGCTGTGCGAGATTCCGGATGGCGCATGGTGGTTCGGCATTCCGGTCGGACGCGATGCCGCCGGCAGCATCCATGCCACGCCCATCTCGACGGAGGTGCTTGCCTTTCGTCCGGGCGGCTGTGAATTCGAACTGCTGACGCCGCCCGACTATTCGATTCTCGGCGTGGTGGTGAACGCGGATGCGCTCATGCGCTATGCCGAGCAGTACTGTGAATCGACGTTGCGGCAGATCCACACCAGCAACGAGATCATCTGTATCGGCGCGCAGAGGCGGCATGCGCTGAGCGAGATGCTGCAGATGATCCTGCGGGAAGGGCGCAGCGCCGCCGATGCCTCGGGGGGCGCCGCGCAGCACAACGTGGAAACGACGATATTCGCCACGCTGGTCGAGTCCGGCGTGCTGCCGACGACGCGCCAGAAGGCCCGCCACATCTCGAGCGCACGCCGGGTCCAGATCGCTTCCGATGCCCGCGATTTCGCGCTGGCCAATCGGGACAGGGCGGTCGGCATCCTGGAACTCTGCGGCGTGCTGCACGTCAGCCGCAGAACGCTTCAATACTGTTTCGAATACGCCTACGACACGACGCCGCAGAACTACCTGCGCGCGTTGCGGCTGAATGGCGTGCGTCGAGAGCTTTCAGCACGCGAGCGCGGCTCGACCACCATCCACCAGGTTGCCTCGTCCTGGGGCTTCTGGCACATGAGCCAGTTTGCCCAGGACTATCGGACGCTGTTCGGCGTGTTGCCTTCCGACACCCTGTTCGCGGGCGGCGCAAGCGCGGGCTGAGCCGGCACCCGCCACATCGCATCGCTGGCATGCCCGCCACGCGAGCGGCGTGGCCATGCGCGCGCGCCGTCGGCGATTGCAATCGCGCTCGATTCGCCCTGCTCGTGGTTAACCAGTAGAGGGCGATTCTTTGCCAAAAGTCGATACCTGTCGTGCGATGCCCCTCATTACCATGGACGCATCGAAAGTGCGGGGCGACAAGGCCGCCGCGTTCGATGGGCTTGTATCGAAGACAGCAAAAGTGGAGACGTTTATCGTGGACGCGAAGGGTAAGTCGGGTATCGATATCAAGACGGTCGAGGACGCCATTCGATTGGTCGAGGCCAGCAAGCTGACTCACATCAAGGTGGGGCTGTCCGACGTCGACGGCATCCTGCGCGGCAAGTATCTGCGCAAGGACAAGTTCGTCAGCGCGTTGCGCTCGGGGTTCGCGTTCTGCAGCGTGGTGCTGGGATGGGACGCCGACGACCAGATGTACGACAACGCGTCGTACACGGGCTGGCACACGGCCTACCCGGATGCGCAGGTCCGCATCATCCCGCAAAGCTGCCGCCGCCTGCCGCTGGAAATCATGAACGGCGAGCCGATGCTGTTCTTCCTGGCAGAGTTCGCCGGCGATGCCGAGGAGATCTGCCCGCGCGGCGTCCTGCGCCGGGTGATCAAGCGCGCCGCCGACCTGGGCTATGACGTGTACTCGGCGCTGGAATACGAGTTCTTCGTGTTCGAGGAAACGCCTCACAGCGTGCGCGAGAAGAACTACCAGAACCTCAAGAGCTGGACGCCCGGCAACTTCGGCTATTCGATCCTGCGCAGCACGGTGAACAGCGATTTCTATCGCGACCTCATCGACATGACCGAGACCATGGACATGCCGATCGAGGGGCTGCATACCGAGACGGGGCCCGGCGTGTTGGAGGCCGCGCTGGCGGTCGACGAAGCCTTGGCGATGGCCGACAAGGCCATGCTGTTCAAGTGCTTCACCAAGGCCCTGGCCCAGCGCAACGGCCTGATGGCCACGTTCATGGCGAAATGGTCGCACAACGAGCCCGGCCAGAGCGGCCACATCCATATGTCGCTGCGCGAGAAGGAATCGAGGAAGTCGGCGTTCCACGATGAATCGCGGCCGCACAACATGAGCGTGGTGCAGGAGCAGTTCATCGCCGGCGTCCAGCAATTCCTGCCGGAATTCATGAGCATGTACGGGCAGACGGTGAATAGCTACTCACGCCTGGTGCCGGGTTATTGGGCGCCGCTGGACGCCACCTGGGGCGTGGAAAACCGCACCACGGCCTTGCGCCTGATTCCGGGCACGGAAAAGTCGCAGCGCGTCGAGGTGCGCATCGGCTCCGCGGACGCGAACCCGTACATCGCCCTGGCCGCGGCCCTGGGCGCGGGTCTCTACGGCATCGAGCACAAGCTGAAACTCCAGCCCATCGTCACGGGCAATGCCTACACGCAGCAGTTTCCCGATCATCTGAAGCTGCCCAGCTCGCTATGGGACGCGGCGCAGCGCCTGCGCGGATCGGAAGTGGGGCGCGAGTTGTTCGGCGATGCGTTCGTCGAGCATTTCGTGGCCACGCGCGAGTGGGAGGAGCGTCAGTTCCGCCGTCATGTGACGGACTGGGAGCTCAAGCGCTATTTCGAAATCATCTAGTTTCCAGTCATCGAGATACCGTCATGAAAAAGCAACTGACCACCATCAGCCCCATCGATGGCAGCGCATACGTCCAGCGCGACCTGGCGACGGACACGCAGATCGCGCAGGCGCTGACGCGCGCGCACGAAGTCCAGAAGGACTGGGCCAGGCAGCCGATCGCGCATCGCGTCAGGATCCTGAGCGCCGCGATCGACCGCTTTGTCGCCAACAAGGAGACCATCGCCGAAGGCATCACGCGCCAGATGGGGCGGCCGATACGCTATGCCGGCGGCGAGGTGGACGGATTCGCCGCGCGCGCCCGCCACATGCTGTCGATCGCCGAGGCGTCGCTGCGGCCGATCCAGGTGCCGCCGCAGGAAGGCTATACCCGCTACATCACGCGCGAACCGGTAGGCGTGGTCTTCACGATCGCGCCGTGGAACTACCCGCTGCTGACGGCGGTGAACAGCATCGTGCCGGCGCTGGCGGCCGGCAATGCGGTCATCCTGAAACACTCGGACCAGACGCCGCTGTGCGCCGAATGGATCCACCAGGCTTTCGTCGAGGCCGATCTGCCGCCGGGACTGTTCCAGTACCTGCATGTCGACCATGATGCCGTTCGCCGCATCATCGAATCGAACCAGGTCAACTTCGTCTGCTTCACGGGATCGGTGTCCGGCGGTCGCGCCATCGAGCAGGCGGCCGCCGGCCGCTTCATCGGCGTCGGCCTGGAACTGGGCGGCAATGATCCGGCCTATGTGCGCGACGACGCCAACCTCGGCCATGCCGTCGAGACGCTGGTGGACGGCGCGTTCTTCAACAGCGGGCAGTCCTGCTGCGGCATCCAGCGCATCTACGTCGCGCAGCGCCACTATGACGCGTTCGTCCAGCGCGCCGTGGCCCTGACGAACCAGTATGTGCTGGGTAATCCCCTGGATCCGGCGACGACGCTGGGCCCGGTGGTACGCAGCTCGGCGGCGGACGGCGTGCGCGCCGTCATTGCGGACGCGCTGGCAAAGGGCGCGAAGAATCTCATCGATCCGCAGGCGTTCGGCAGGGCCGGCGATGGCGGACCGTATCTGGCGCCGGGACTGTTCGTCAACGTGGATCACACGATGACGCTGATGAACGACGAGTGCTTCGGCCCGGTCGTCGGCATCATGCCGGTTCGGGACGACGAACAGGCGATCGCGCTGATGAATTCCAGCCCCTACGGCCTGACCGCCAGCGTATTCACCACCGACGAACAGGCGGCGATCGGCATCGGCCAGCGCCTGGAGACGGGCACGTTCTTCATGAACCGCTGCGACTACCTGGATCCGGCGCTGGCATGGACCGGCGTAAAGAACACGGGGCGCGGGGCCACGCTCTCGCAGGTCGGTTATGAGCATCTGACCCGTCCGAAGTCCTTCCATCTGAAACTGCACGTCCAACCCTAGTCCTTGAGAAGAACATGACTCTCCCGATTGCAAACTGGAACTATCCGACCTCGGTCAAGGTGGGCGCGGGACGCGCTAGCGAACTGCCGCAATGGTGTGCCAGCCTGGGCATGAAGCGGCCGCTGCTGGTGACGGACCCGGGGCTGGCGACGTTGCCGATGACGGTGAAGCTGCTGGATTCATGCCGCGCGGCGGGCCTGGATGCGGGCCTGTTCCATGCCATCAAGGGCAATCCGACCGGCAAGAACGTCGACGACGGCGTGGCGGCGTTCAAGGCCGGCGGCCACGATGGCGTCATCGCATTCGGCGGCGGCTCCGCGCTCGATGCCGCCAAGGCCATCGCCTTGATGGCGGGCCAGGACAGGCCGCTCTGGGATTTCGAGGACGTCGGTGACAACTACCTGCGGGTGAACGTCGCGGGCATGGCGCCCGTGGTCGCCATTCCGACGACGGCCGGCACCGGCTCGGAAGTCGGCCGCGCCTCGGTCATCACCGATGAACGCGAGCACGTCAAGCGCATCATCTTCCACGCGAAGATGCTGCCGGCGGTGGTCATCCTGGACCCGGAACTGACGGTCGGCCTGCCGCCGAAGATCACGGCCGCCACCGGCATGGACGCCCTGTCGCACAGCCTGGAGGCGTATTGTTCGCCGTTCTACCATCCGATGGCCGTCGGCATCGCGGTGGAAGGCATCCGTCTCGTCAAGGACTATCTGCCGCGCGCCTGCGAGAACGGCGCGGACCTGGAGGCGCGCCTGCAAATGCTGGTGGCCTCGAGCATGGGCGCGACGGCGTTCCAGCGCGGCCTGGGCGCGATGCACGCGCTGGCGCACCCGCTGGGCGCGCTGTACGACGCGCATCACGGCCTGCTCAACGCGATCCTGATGCCATACGTGCTGCGCGCCAACGAGAGCGTCATCGCTGAACGCATCGGCCTGCTGGCGCGCTATCTGGAGCTGCCGGATCCGTCGTTCGACAGCTTCCTGGATTGGGTGCTGGCGTTGCGCGCCAGCCTGGGCATTCCGCACACGCTCGCGGAGATCGGCATCGACGCGAAGGAGGCGGAACGCATCGGCAGGATGGCGCATGCCGACGGCTCGGCCGGCACCAATCCGATTCCGTTCACGCCGCAGGCGTATGCGGGCATCCTGGTGAACGCGGTCGAAGGCGTGTTGTAGCGCCCCGGGCGGCAGGTGAGGGGCGGCGATGGCAAGAATCGGGATCGGCGGCTTTCTGCATGAGACCAACACGTTCGCCGACAGTCGAGCGGACTTCCGGACGTTCGTCGAGGCGGATGCCTGGCCGGGCCTGTTGATCGGCGACGAGATGATCGCGGCGGTCAGCGGCGTCAACCTTGCCACCGACGGATTCATTCAAGCCGCGCGGCGGCATCACGAGCTGGCGCCGCTGGTGTGGGCATCGGCGAACCCCAGCGGCCCCGTGACGCGGGATGCGTTCGAAGCGATGTGGTTCCTGTTCGAGCGGGCGCTGCGGGACGCGGGCAGGCTGGACGCGTTGTTTCTCGATTTGCACGGCGCGATGGTGACCGAGCACCTGGAGGACGGCGAGGGCGAGTGGCTGCGGCGCGTTCGGGTGTTGGTCGGAGACGCCCTGCCGATCGTCGTGGCGCTGGACTTTCATGCCAACATCACGCCCGAAATGGTCGAGCGCGCCACGGCGCTCATCGTGTATCGCAGCTATCCGCACGTCGACATGGCGGCCTCGGGGCAGCGGGCCTATGCGGTCCTGGCCCGATTGCTGGCGGGCGAGCGGCTGCATCGTGCGTATCGGCAAGTTCCGTTCATCATCTCCATGCCCTGGCAGAGCACGCTGGCAAGCCCGATGGCCGGGATAGCGGAACGGGTCAGGGCGCTTGCCACCGCCGGCATCGCCAGTCTGGACTTCGCGCCCGGCTTTCCGCTGGCCGATATCCCTCATTGCGGTCCGTCCATCGTGGCCTACGCAATGGACGGCGAGGACGCCGAACGGGTCGTGGCGGAGCTGTATCGGGACATCGTCCGGAGGAAGGCGGAATTCGGCGGGAAGCTCCATTCGGTCGACGAGGCCGTGCGCGCCGCCGGCGCGTTTGTCGCGGCCGGAGACGGTGGAACCCTGATCCTGGCCGACACCCAGGACAATCCGGGCGGCGGCGCGCCCGGCAATACCACGGACCTCATACATGCCTTGATCCGCGAGCAGGTCGCAGCGGCCTGCGCCGGGGTGGTTTGCGACCCGGCCTTCGTCCAGGCGGCGATCCGCGCAGGCGTGGGCGGCGCCATGACGGCGGCGCTCGGCGGCCAGGGCGGCACGGGGGCGGGGCCGGTGCAAGCCCGGTTCGAGGTGCTTGCCGTCGGCGACGGACGATTCGTGGGGACCGGGCCGTTCTATTCGGGCTGCCGCATGGACCTTGGGCCCATGGCCCGTGTGCGCATTGCAGACGGGGCTGGCCTGGAGATCATCGTGTCGAGCCGCAAGCAGCAGGCAGCCGATCGCGAGATGTTCCGGCATGTCGGCGCCGACCCGGCGCGGTATCGGGTGCTGGCGCTGAAAAGCTCGGTGCATTTCCGCGCCGATTTCGGCAGCCTTGCCCGGGAGATCCTGGTCGTCGAGGCGCCGGGCGTCAACACCGCGAACCTGCGCACGCTGACCTTCAGCAAGCTCCGCGACGGCGTCGAGATCCTGTAGCGGCGTCGGGCGCGGGTTTCAATGGCAAAGAAAACGCCCCAGGCAACCGCACGTTGCCTGGGGCGCAGTGCCACCGGTTACGGGCGGGGGATGCCAGGAACGGTAGCAGGGAAAGCTTAGCAAGCGCGGGGGCGCAGGGTATGAAGTTGTGTGAAGGATTGTTGTGGTTGTGAATCTGCGACCGAGCCTGGCATTCAGCGGACGAACTTGATGTAGACGAGTTCAGGGTCGCCTTCGTCCAGGTTCTCGATCATGCCGCTGGGCACGAAACCGGCCTTGGCCATCAGGCGCTGGGCGGCGACATTGGACTGGTTGGTCGACGTGAAAAGCTTGGCTGTATCGCAAGCGGCCACGGCCGCTTGCAACAGGCGCAGCGCCACGCCCTGGCGCCGGCAGGCGGCGGCGACGACGATGAGCGACACGAAGCCGTGCCCGAAAAAGCCGTGGTCCTGCATCACATAGCCCACGATGCGGCCGGCGTCGACCGCGACCCGGCATTGTCCCTGTTCGACGGCCAGCGTGATCTGCCTGGCGCGCGCGGGATCCGCCAGGGCCAGGGCGTCGACCGCGAGCATGGCTGGGGTGTCCGTCGGCGTCGCCACGCGGACCTCTTGCGTATCCTGGGGCGGCGCGGTCTGGCCGGATGCGCGGATCGAAGGCGCGCCAGGCAAGGACAGCATCCAGAATCCGTCTGCGCCGTCTGCTTCGCGCGGCGGCTGCACGGCCGCCTGCGGCGCGACCCTGCGCCAGAAGCTCAGCGCGCCGGCGTTGTCGGCCATCACGCCGATGCGCCAGGGGCCCGGGTGGGCGGCGAACAACGCGCGCGCCGCCCGCGCGCCCAGGCCCCGTCCGCGGAATTCCGGCAACACGCAGAACTCGGCCATTTCGAAGGCGCGGCTGTCGGGCAGTTGCCGGACCAGCGCGAAGCCGGCGGTCCGACCCTGCTCGCGGATCAGATAGGGAAAGCGGCCGGCTTCCGTCCAATACAGCGGCAGGTATGGGTAGTCGGGGTCCGCGCCCAGGCCGCGCAGGTAGTCGGGCAGCAGGGCGGCGAGTTCATCTCGCGCCGGGCCGCTGGAGGGAACGCGTTCGAGCGTGATCGTCATCGCCGGATCCGGGCCGTCTCAGTCGCCGGCCAGTTCGCGCAGTTCCAGCGCGCGGGCGATGTTCAGCAGCATGGGGCAATGACCGTACATCGGGGAGCCCACATAGGACGTGGCGAGCGCGCAATGGCCGTTGCGGTACTGCAGCCAGGCCTTCTGTGTCTGCTCCAGCTTGTCGGCATCCTCGGGCGCTTCCTGCGCGAGCTTGGCATGCAGCCGCGCATAGAGCGTGTTGATCTCGCGCTTGACCTGCCCAGAGACCGACTCCGAACAGCTCAGCACCGATGTGTTGTTGACCGCGCCGGCCTCGGTCAGGCAGCGGCCGTACAGGTTGTTGTAGTCGACTGCCGGCGCGGCGATGGCGGCCAGGGGCAGCAGCAGGGGCAGGGCGTGGAGCAGGCGGGAGATCGGGTTGGGCATGATTCGTTGTCGGCGTCGTAGCAGCTGGCCAGGTCGGGATCTTCGTACAGCAAGTCGGAAGGCGTGGATAATCGCAGAATGTTGCGTGGCCGGATCGGCCGGCCGCCGCTGAACCATAACCGAATCAGGAAGAGCCATGAAATTCGGCTACACCATTATCTATGTGCCGGATGTCCCGGCCTCGCTGCGGTTTTTCGAGCAGGCCTTCGGCCTTGCGCGCCGTTTCCTGCACGAATCGAACACCTACGGCGAACTGGATACCGGCGAAACCACGCTGGCCTTCGCCGCGAATGAGCTGGCCGACATGCATTTCGATGGCGGAGTGGTACAGGCGGCCACATCGGCCAGGCCGCTGGGCATGGAAATCGCCTTCGTGACGCAGGACGTGGCCGCCGCGCACGCCCGCGCGGTCGACGCCGGCGCTACCGAGCTCAGCGCGCCGGAAACCAAGCCGTGGGGCCAGGTGGTGTCCTACGTCCGATGCCCGGACGGATCGCTGGTCGAACTGTGCAGCCCGATCCAGGGATGAGGTGCCGGCCCGCGCGCCTCAGGCCCGCAGGTCCAGCAGATAGCCGGTGCTCTTGAGGAACTCGCCGGCCGCGATACGGTATTCCCCCAACCGCCATTCCGGATTCTGCGGAATGCTGCGCTCGAACGCATGCAGCAGCGTGCGCCAGTCGCCGTCGTTCAGCAGCGCCGCCTTGAAGGCTTCGAACGCGCGCGGCTGCACCACGCCCATCAGGGCGGCCGTGGCGCGGTCCGACGGGCGCATTTCCATCTGGCCGTTGCTGTAGCGCACGCTGGGCAGGTCGACGATGGTGCCGGCCGGCAGCTCGCGGGCCGGACTGGCGGCCAGGGGCTGGCCGGACATAGGGGCCAGCGGCCGCGTCGGGCCGTCAACGAATTGCGCGGGTTTGGACTGATACAGGTTTGGCAGCGCGGCGGAGGCATCCGGGATGGACATGAAATCGGTTCCGAATTGGCGATATCTGGAGCTTACGTTGCCGGGTTGACGGCAATCCGCGAGGCGACTTAAGGCTGCCTCCCGGCGCTGTGGCGCCGGCGCCGACTTTGCAATGCTTTGAAGTCTGGGATCGCGCGGCGCGATATCGTTGGATTTTCAGTCCAGGGGCCTCAATCATGCATGCATTGTCGAAACGGTGCGGAGCCGAGTTTTTCGGAACTTTCTGGTTGGTGCTGGGCGGCTGCGGCGCGGCGGTGCTGGCGGCCGGCGTGCCCGACGTGGGTATCGGCTATGCGGGCGTCGCCCTGGCGTTCGGCCTGACGGTGCTGACCATGGCCTTCGCCGTGGGCCATATCTCGGGCGGGCATTTCAATCCGGCGGTGACCGTGGGGCTGGTGGCGGGCGGGCGCTTTCCCGCCCGGGAGGTCCTGCCCTATGTGGTGGCCCAGGTGCTGGGCGCCGTCGCGGCTGCGGCGGTGCTGGCCTGCATCGCCACCGGCAAGACGGGGTTCGACCTGCAGACCAGCGGCTTCGCCGCCAATGGCTATGGCGACCATTCCCCCGGCAAGTATTCGCTGGCGGCGGCCTTCACCGCCGAGCTGGTGCTGACCGCCGGCTTCATCTTCGTGATCCTGGGCGCCACGAGCAAGCGCGCGCCCGCGGGATTCGCGGGCATTCCCATCGGCCTGGCCCTGACGCTGATCCATCTGGTCAGCATCCCGGTGACCAACACCTCGGTGAATCCGGCGCGTTCGACCGGTCCGGCGCTGTTCGTCGGCGGCTGGGCGGTGGAGCAGCTGTGGCTGTTCTGGGTGGCGCCGATCGCCGGCGCCGTGGTGGGCGCGATCGCCTACCGCCTGGTCAGCCGGCCCGAGAACGAGTAAGCAGGATCGCCGACGGCCCAGGTGCAGGGCCGGCTTGCGCCTTGCGGCGTCCTGGCGGGACTCAGGACGCCGTAAGTCGCCGCTCGATACGCTCATGGACTCCGCCACTTTCCGGGCCTGATCCGTGAATCCCCTTCCTTTGTCCGGCGACGCTGGCTCGCCGACGCGCTACGACACGCCCACCATCCTGTTGCATTGGCTGACGGCCCTGCTCGTGGTCGGCCTGTTCGCCCTGGCCCAGGTATGGGACGCGCTGCCGCGCGGCACGCCCACGCGCAAATTGCTGCAGTCGCTGCATGTTTCCTTCGGCCTGCTGTTCGCGGCCGTGCTGGCGGCGCGCATCGTCTGGCGCTGGACGGCAGGGCGGCGTCTGCCGCGAGCGTCCGGCGGATTCTGGGGGCTGGCCGGCTCGAGCATGCATGTCCTGCTCTATGTATTGATGGCGGCGCAAGTCGTGCTGGGTTTCCTGTTCCGCTGGGCGCAGGGTGAAGCGTTCACCTTTTTCGGCCTGTTCGATGTGCCCACGCTGATCCATATCGATCGCGAGCAGCGCCGCGCCATCGGTGGCCTGCACGACACGGTGGCCTGGACGATCATCATCCTGGCAGGCTGTCATGCGCTGGCGGGGCTGGCGCATCACTACTGGTTGAAGGACGGGATCCTGCGCCGGATGCTGCCGTGGCGCTGAGCGCCGCGCCGCGGGCGGAATCCGGGGCGGGGCGGTCGCAGGTTGTACATTACGCACTGTCGTCTGCTCCATTTCTTACAGGATTCCCTCATGAGCGCCCCTGAAGTCCTCATTTCTTCCTCGATTGCCTGCGCCAACGACCGGCCCTTCGTGCTGTTCGGCGGCATCAATGTCCTGGAATCGAAGGACCTGGCGTTGCGCGCCTGCGAGGAATACCAGCGCGTCACGTCCAAGCTCGGCATTCCCTATGTGTTCAAGGCCTCGTTCGACAAGGCCAACCGATCCTCGATCCATTCGTATCGCGGTCCGGGGCTGGAAGAAGGCCTGAAGATCTTCGAGGCCGTGAAGAACACGTTCGGCGTGCCCGTCATCACCGACGTGCACGAGCCCTGGCAGGCCGCACCGGTGGCCGAGGTGGTCGACGTGCTGCAGCTGCCGGCCTTCCTGGCGCGGCAGACCGACCTGGTGGTGGCGCTGGCCAAGACCCAGCGCATCGTCAACATCAAGAAGCCGCAATTCCTGAGCCCGGGCCAGGTGCTGAACATCGTCGAGAAATTCGTCGAGGCCGGCAATGACCAGCTGATCCTGTGCGATCGCGGCACGAACTTCGGTTACGACAATCTGGTCGTCGACATGCTGGGATTCGGCGTGATGAAGAAAGTCACTGGCAACCGTCCCGTGATCTTCGACGTGACGCATGCGCTGCAGCAGCGCTCGTCGCTGGACGCCGCCTCGGGCGGACGCCGCGAACAGGTGGCCGACCTGGCGCGCGCCGGCATGGGCGTGGGGCTGGCCGGCCTGTTCCTGGAGGCCCATCCTGATCCCAGGAACGCCAAGTGCGACGGCCCCAGCGCCTTGCCGCTGGACAAGCTGGAGCCGTTCCTGACCCAGCTCAAGCAGCTGGACGACCTGGTGAAATCCTTTGCGCCCATCGACATCGAACCCTGAGCCGGCTGTCACGCTCGTACAGTCATGCTGTTATACGATCCTGGCCGGATGCTAAGGAGGCCAGGATGTCTTTGTACGTGATCGTCGCCGTCCGCAAGGAGCCGCTCAGCGGCCATGTGGCCTATGTGCGCTGGGGGCAGGCCGAGCGCGGCGTGCCGGGCTGGGTCAGCGAGCCGGTCACGGCGGCCGCGTCCGAAGTCATCGAGCTGATCAGGCAGGGGGCGGAAGTGGAGACGGCATTCAGCGTCGAGGGCACGTCGGTGGCGTCGCGACCGGTGCGCGTGCTGACTGACGACGAGGGGCGTGAGCGGCTGGCCTCGGCGCCGGCGCCCAGCTCCACGCTGCACACCTTGTTCGACCTGCCGGAGTTCTAGCCCGGCGGGCGGGCCGCGCGTGGCGGCGGCCCGAGATCGATCAGAACAGGCACTGCCGCAGGGCGAACCTGCGGCCGAAGGCATGCACCTGGTCGCCGTCGAACGAGGCGCCCAGATCCCAGCGCCCGCCGCGCGTCACCAGGATGGACTGGCCGGAGCAGGCATGCCGGAAGGCGAACAGCCAGAAGGCGCCTTCCGATCCGACAGGCTCCAGGTCGTGCGGGCCGATCATCAACCGGTTCGGCCGCGGGGTCGCGCCCAGCGTCCAGCGCAATGCGATCGCCAGGAAGGCGAAGCGCGCCGAGAGGGAGGATGGTTGCACGCGCAGCATGCGGATCGTCTCTTTCATGGCCTCTACCCGATCTTGCATCCAGGGTGGGGCCAGCGTATCAAAGATGATCCGGGCCTTCCATACGGCGTTTGGGCGAGGCGCGCCCGTCGTCGGCTGCGCGCAACGGTTCGCGCCTGGCCGTGCAGCTGTGGATGAATTTCGTCATGCGCACGCATCCACGAGATAGCGCACTAGCGCCGCAGGTGGCGGATCAGCAGGACCAGGGCCAGCGCGGGCGCGACGGAAAACGCGGCGAACAGCCACAACGCGGCCTGCCGCGCGCCTTCGACGCCGCCCGGTTGCGCCAGTCCCGCGCTGTTGGTGATGACGCCGGCCAGCGCCGCCGTCAGCGCCGTCGCATAGAGCTGCACGGTGGTGATGGACGAGGAGGTCAGGGTTTCCTGGCCCGCCGGCGCGGCATTGAAGACGCGGGTCAGCAGATGCGGCCAGCCCAGGCCGATGCCGAAGCCCACCGCGGCCAGCGCCAGCGCGCCGCCGGCCAGGCCGGCAGGCGATCCGAAGGCGCCGGGCAGCGGCATCAGGATCGCCAGCAGCACCAGCGCGGCCAGCACCACCGCCGGCCCCAGCCGCATCATGCCATCGGCCGCCGCGCCGCTGCGCGTGGCGCTGGGCATGGCGGCCAGCGTCCAGCCCGCCGCCATCGCCGCCGTCATGTAGCCGGCAGCCAGCGGCGAGAAACCGTGGATGGTCTGCAGGAAGTAGGGCACGAAGATCTCGGTGGTGATGGCGGCCACCACCAGGCATATGATGGCGTACAGCGAGCCTAGCGGCGTCGCCAGCGTATAGGCGCCGCTGGGCAGCAGTTTCTTGCCAGCGCGCGTGTCGACCCGCGCGATCAGCAGCGCGATGGCCAGGCCGGCGGCGATGCCGGCCAGGTTCCAGCGCAGGTCCTTGGACAGGCTGGCCAGTGTGATGGCCAGCACGCTGGCCACCAGCAGCCCGAGCGTGGCCAGCGGCACCGGGCTGGGCCGCGCGTCGCTCACCGTCGACTTGCCGCCCACCTTGGCCGCCACGATGAGGGCCAGCAGCGCGCCGACGGGCAGCAGCGTCCAGAACGCCAGGCGCCAGTGGCCGGTCTGGGCGAAGATGCCGCCAATGGCCGGGCCGCACAGCGTGGCCACGCCCCACATGCCGGACACCAGCGCCATCGCGCGCGACCACAACGCCGAATCGAACACGATGCGGATCAACGCATAGCTCAGCGCGAACAGCACGCCACCGCCCAGTCCCTGGATGCTGCGGCCCGCCAGCATCCAGGGCATGGAGGGCGCGAGCGCGCAGACGACGGAGCCGGCCGAGAAGACGGCCACGGCCAGCAGGTACGCCGCCTTGGGACCCAATGCCTGGATCAGCCGCGCCGACAGGGCCGAGCCGACGATGGAGGTCACCACGAACAGGGTGGTGTTCCAGGCGTAGTACTCCAGGCCGCCGATGTCCTTGATGATGCTGGGCAGGATGGTGGTGACGATGTAGACGTTGATGGCGTGCAGGGCGACGCCGCCGGCCAGCGCGATGGAACGCAGCGCGTTGGCGCCATGCAGCAGGTCGGCCCAGCTGGCGCGGGGCGCCTGCGCGGTGTCTGAATTCACGGTGTGCTCCTGCCGCTGCGGGCTTGGGGATATTTAAACAAGAATTATCTTTGAATAATAAAGGGGAGCGGCCGGGCCGGCAAGGGCGGTGGCGGCGTGGGGTTCCTCGGGGCCGGGCATGCAAGGCGCCACGCCAGCCGTTCCATGGATCTTTGTGTCCGGCGCTTGCCGGAGACGGCTTCAGCGTCGGCGCAGCCCATCCAGCAGCAGGTCCAGCGCGCGCAGCGCCTGCTCCAGCCGCTCGCCATCGTCGGGCGCCGCGGCGATCCAGAAGGCGCCGTCCATCAGCGCCCCGTTGATGAGTCGCGCCAGCGCCTGAGGTGCGGCGGCATGGACCTGGCCCTCATCCATCAGGCTTTGCAGCATGGCGGCCAGCGATGCGATGCAGGGCTGCAGGGCCGCCTCCGAGGCCGGCCCCAGCACGGCGCGCGCGTCCTGCAGCGCGATGCGCTGGATTTCGGGTTCGGTCGCCATGCGCAGCCAGGCGCGGCAGCGTTCGCGCAGCGCCGTCCAGGCGTCGGGCGCCGCGTCCGAGATGCGCTGCAGCCGCTGGTCCATTTCCTGGTCAAGTTCGGCGGCTACCGCGGCCAGCAGTCCCTGCTTGTCGCCGAAGTGATGGTAGAGCGCGCCGCGGGTCAGGCCGGCGGCGGCGGTCAGCTCGTCCATGGACGCCGCGGCATAGCCCGATTCGCGGAACGCCTTGCGGGCGGCGGCCAGCAGCTTCACACGGGTTGCCTCGATCATTTCGGCGCGGGTTCGGGACATGGCGGGTTTCCTGGTGGCATACGCTGCGTATGTTAATTGACATACGACATGTATGTTAATAAGATTTTGCATACGCTTCGTATGTCAATCTGGCGCGGCCTGGACGGTGGCGCCCTTTGTTTCACAGGTGCGCGGTTGCGAAATCCCTATCGAGAGTTGTTCAAGGCGCCCGGCGCCGCCGGCTTCGTGCTGGCCGGGCTGGTGGCGCGGCTGGCGCTGCCCATGGCGGGCATCGGCATCATCACCATGCTGTCCCAGCTGCGAGGCGCCTACACGTTGGCAGGGGCGGTGGCGGCCACGTTCTCGCTGTCCACCGCCTTGCTGGCGCCGTGGATATCGCGCCGGGTGGACCGGCACGGGCAGACCCGGGTGCTGCCGCTGGCGGCGGGCCTGAGCATCCTGGCGCTGGCGGGGCTGGCGGTCGGCGCGCATGGGGGCTGGCCGGACTGGACCCTGTTCGCCTGCGCGGCGGCGGCCGGCGCCATGCCCAGCATGCCGGCCATGGTCCGGGCGCGCTGGAGCGTGCTGTACCGCGACCAGCCGCTGCTGCGCACGGCCTTCGCGCTGGAATCGGTGCTGGACGAGGTCACGCTGATCGTCGGCCCGCCGCTGGCGGTGGGGCTGAGCGTGGCCTGGTTTCCCCAGGCCGGGCCGCTGGCCGCCGCGGTGCTGCTGGCCGTTGGCATCACCGCGTTCAGCCTGCAGACCCGGACCGCGCCGCCGGCGAGCCCGGCGCGCGCCGGCCGCGAGCCCACCGTGCTGCGCCTGGCGGCCTTGCGCCAGCTGACGCTGATGCTGGCCGCGATGGGCGTGATCGTGGGCGTCATCGACGTGATGAGCGTGGCCTTCGCCACGCGCCAGGGCGTGCCGGCGGGCGCGAGCATCGTGCTGTCCGTGTATGCGCTGGGTTCCTGCCTGGCCGGACTGGCGTTCGGCGCGATGCGCCTGTCCATGCCCTTGCCGCGCATGCTGGCCATCGCGGGGACGATGACGGCGGCGACCACGCTGCCGCTGCTGTGGGTGGACGACCTGCTGGGCCTGTCGCTGGCGGTATTGGCGGCGGGCGTGTCGTTCGCCCCGACCATGATCATCGCCATGGGCATGGCGGAGGCGGCCGCGCCCGCGCATCGCCTGACCGAAAGCCTGACCTGGCTGATCACCGGCCTGTTCGCCGGCGTGGCGGCGGGCGCCGCGCTGGCGGGCTGGCTCGTGGACGTGCATGGCATCCGCGCGGGCTTCGGCGCTGCGGTCGGCGCGGGCGCGGCGGTGCTGGCGATCGTGCTGTCCGGCGCCTTGCGCAGGCGTGACGCGGGCGCGTCATCGGCGGCCTGAACGGCGTGCCGGCGCAGATAGAATTCCTGGCATGCGCGCCGCGGGGCGCGTGATCATCAGGAGAACAGCATGTCCAGAACCGTGATCAATCCCGACACCGTCTTCAACTCGGTGCAATACGGCTTCAGCCAGGCCGTGGTCGTCACCGGCAGCCGGCGCATGCTGTTGTCGGGACAGGTCGGCATCGATGTCCACGAACGTACCGTGGGGCCGGGCCTGCAGGAACAGACCGAGGCCGCGCTGGACAACATCGAGCGCGTGCTCGCCGCCGCGGGCGGGCGGATCGATCAGGTCATCATGCTGCGCATCTATATCTGCGAAACGGCGCGTGAGGACCAGGAGGTGATCGCGCAGGCGCTGCGGGATCGTTTCAAGTCCGATCCGCCGCCTTCGTCGTGGATCGTCGTCAGCGGCCTGTCGCTGCCGGAATGGCTGATCGAGATCGAAGCCGAGGCCATGCTCGACTAGGGCGTGGGCGGCGGGGCCGCGATGCCGCTGGCGCTAGGCGGACGCCGCGCCGCGCGCGGGCTTGTCGCGCCACGGGGGCGCGGCGAAGGCCTCTTTCAGATACGCGAGAAAGCCCGCCGTGCGCGCGGGCAGGTCCTGGCGCGATTTCACCAGCGCCACCACGTTGGCCGGTGGCAGCGCCCATCCGGCCAGCAGCGGCACCAGCCTGCGGGCGCGCACGTGGTCCGCCACGTCCCATTCCGAGCGGGCCACGATGCCCTGGCCGTCCAGCGCCCATTGCAGCGCCGCCGCGCCCGTGTTGCTGGAAAGCACCGGCGCGATGCGCACGCCGACCGCCGGGCCGCCGCCTTTCTTGAAGCGCCACAGGGTCACGTCCTCGTCGTTCTCGCGCAGCGCGATGCAATCGTGCTCGCGCAGGTCCTCCGGCTTGGCCGGCGCGCCATGGCGCGCCAGGTAGGCGGGCGAGGCGCAGAGGATGCGGCGGTTCGGCGCCAGTGGATAGGCCACCAGCGTGGAGTCGCGCAACTCGCCGATGTGCACCATCACGTCCCAGTCGTCGCTGGACAGCCGGGGCGGGCCGTCGGACAGCGTCAGGCTGGCGGTGATGCCCGCGCTGCGCTGGCGGAACTGCGCGACCAGGCCGGCGATGTGGCGTTGCCCGAAACCCAGCGGCGCCACTACCCGCAGATGGCCGGCCACCATGCCGCGGCGGCCCGCCAGCTCGTCGGCCAGGTCATTGATTTCATTGCTGATCTGCGTGGCGCGCTGCGCCAGCAGGCGGCCTTCGTCGGTCAGGGCGGTGCCACGGCCCGAACGGTTCACCAGGCGCACGCCCAGCCGCTTTTCCAGCGCGTTGAGCCGCTGCGTCACGGCAGGCGGCGTCACGTCGAGCGCGCGCGCCGCCTGCGCCAGCGAGCTGGTCGACGCCAGGCTCAGGAAGAAACGAAGATCGTCGGTGGTGATCATGCGGCCGCCTGGGTGTTCAGAATGGAATTAACTGACAATTAAGGCGATATTAAACATGCGGGCGCGCATGCGCGCCATACTGCGGACTCGGCGGGATTGCGTCCGCGCAGTCGCCGCCATTGCCACCCGGCCAGACCGGGCGACCGACTCACGACCACAGAATCCGCCATGAACGACACGCCCAGCGCCTCGCAGCGCCCGACCCTGGAATCCCTGGACACGCCTTGCCTGGTCCTGGACGAGATGCGGATGACGCGCAACATCGAGCGCCTGAACGGCCTGATGGCCGGGCACGGCGTGCGCCTGCGGCCGCACCTGAAGACACCGAAGTCCATCGACGTGGCGCGCCGCGTGATGACGGGGCCCACAGGTCCCGCGGCGGTCTCCACCTTGCAGGAAGCCGAGCAGTTCGCCGCCGCCGGCATCACGGACCTGCTGTACGCCGTGGGCGTGGCGCCGGCCAAGCTGGACCGCGTGCTGGCGCTGCGCCGCCAGGGCGCGGACCTGACCGTGGTGGTCGACAGCCTCCTGGCCGCCAGCGCCGTCGCCGAGCGCGCGCAGGCCGAGGGCGAGATCATTCCCGCGTTGATCGAGATCGACTGCGACGGCCACCGCGCCGGCGTCCAGCCGGGCAATACCGAGCAGCTGTTGGCGATCGCCCGCAAGCTGCAAGGCGCGGGTTGCCTGCGCGGCGTCATGACGCATGCCGGCGAATCCTATGGCTGCCGCAGCGTCGAGGCCATCGCCGACATGGCCGAGCAAGAGCGGCGAGCGGCGGTGAGTTGCGCCGACGCCATCCGCGCCGCCGGCCTGCCGTGTCCGGTCGTCAGCGTGGGGTCCACGCCCACCGCCCATTTCGCCCGCAGCCTGGAAGGCGTGACCGAGGTGCGCGCCGGCGTCTACGTGTTCTTCGATCTGGTGATGGCGGGGCTGGGCGTATGCCAGGCCGACGATATCGCGGCATCGGTGCTGACCACGGTGATCGGTCATCAGCCCGAAAAGGGCTGGATCCTGGTGGACGCGGGCTGGATGGCGATGTCGCGCGACCGTGGCACCGCGAAGCAGCCCGTGGATCAGTTGTACGGCCTGGTGTGCGATGCGCAGGGCAGGCCGTATCCCGACCTGCTGCTGGCCGAGACCAACCAGGAGCAGGGCATCATCAAGCTGCGCGCCGGCAGCGGCGCGGCCTTGCCGGATCTGTCGCTGGGCACCAAACTGCGCATCCTGCCCAATCATGCCTGCGCCACCTGCGCGCAGCATGAGGCCTATGAAGTGGTGCGCGGAGCCTCGCCCGAGGTCGTCGCGCACTGGGAACGTTTCCGCGGCTGGTGAGCCGCGCCTGGACTGGAATCCGCATGGACCTGATTTACACCCCCGACGCCACGCCGCCCGCCGGCCATTATTCGCAGGCGGTGCGCGCCAACGGCTTTGTTTTTGTCTCGGGACAGCTCGGCTTCCTGGCGCCTGCCGGGCCGGGCGCCAGGCCCGTGCTGGCGCAGGGCGCGGCCGCACAGGCCGACGAGGCGCTGCGCAGCATGGAAGCCATCCTGCTGGCGGCGGGCTCGTCGCTGGCGGCCGTGGTCAACGTCACTGTCTACGTGCGCGACGTGGGCTTGTGGGACGAGGTCAACCGCGTTTATGAGCGCCGCTTCGGGGCGCATAAGCCCGCGCGCGCCATCGTGCCGACCGGCGAACTGCATTACGGCGCGCTGGTTGAAATCAGCGCCGTCGCGCTGGCGCAGGCGTAGTCCCGCCTGGCCGGCTGCCTATAATGCGGGCGATTCCAGGCTACGGAGGATGTCCGCGATGCAGTATGAATATCTGTTCTGGTCCATGGCCGCCGTCGTGGCGGCGGCGCTGGCTGGCGGCGCGCTGTGCGGCCGGCTGGGATCGGTCAAACGGACCTTGATCGGGGTGGGGGCGCTGGCGGTGGCGATTTTCGTCGCGGTACTGGTGCTGTCGCGTCTGAACGGATTCGCGGATCTGGCGGCGATGCTGTCCATCGCCGCCTTCATGTTCGGACTGGTGATCGCCGCCGCGGCCTCGCTGCTCACGCGGCGCATCCTGCTGCGCCGCGCGGAACGCTGAGCGGGCGGGAAGGGGGTTACTCCTCTTCTTCGTAGTCCTCTTCGCCGTCCTCGTCTTCGTCCTCTTCGTATTCCTCTTCGTCTTCGTCGTCCTGCTCGAGGGCGTCATAGCCCTTCCAGGTAATGCGCCAGCGGGTCGCGCCGGCATTGGCGGCGGTTTCGCTGATCTGCTTGACCAGGCCGGCGTCGGCCAGCAGGTCCATGTGGTGCGCGATGAGCTGCAGGCCTTGCTCTTCGGGATGCGGCGCCAGGGCGGCGTTCTTGATGTCCAGGGTGCTCAGGTTGGGGCCGGGCGCGTCGCGCAGGGCTCCCAGGATCGTGACGACCAGATCGAAATCGCGTTGCATGATGTCCACCATGTGGGGGTAAGAAAGAAACAGGCCGACAATAGCAGAGTTCCGCGGCAGCGATGCGACAGGTCCGGCGGCTGGGTTACAGTCCGGGATCGTTGGTTCACCGCAATGGCGCTACACGTATGAATGAAGCTATGCACGCCGCGCGCGCCGCGCGCGTTTTCCGCCCCGGTCTGGAGGGCGCTTTTCCCTGGATGGCCGGACGATGATGAAGCCCGCTGAACGCGACTGCGTCGCCGTGGTGCCCGGCTATACCGGCCAGGTCGCGAAGCTGTACCTGGCCCGCGACGAGGAAGGCCGCCTCGCAGGCGTTACCATTTTCGACCTGCTGGGCCACGTCAAGCTGCAGGGCACGGCCGACGAGGCCGCCGCCTGGGTGGGCGAGTGGCTGTCGCAAGAATCCGACAATCGCAAGGCCCGGCGCACCCAGCTGCTGGCGCAGTTGTTCCTGTGCAAACTGACGGGTGACGAGAAGGCCGCGTTCCTGGCGGCGCAGCAGGCGCTGGGGCGGACGCTGGCCGATGCCGGGGTGCGCAGCCGTAGCGTGGCGGCCACGTCGGGGGCGGCACGCCCGTCGCTCGGGCCGAAAGTCAGGAATCGGTAGCACAAGGCTGTTATAGTCGCGCCTGGGCGTGATCATGCACCGTCATGAGGCATGCTCAAGCGGGCTTGGCCCGCGCATCAAGGAAGAAGGATCATGGAAATACAAAGTCGGCACCTTGCCGACGTGGCGGGCGGCGTCGAACTGCACACGACGCTGGACGGCGAGAGCATCAGCGTCTACGTCGTGACGGGCGTCACCGATCTCAATGCGATCGCAGAGATCGTCCCCCGCGAGAAAGTCGAGGCCGGAGCGGACATACACGCAGCCAATGTCGACAATATTGATAATGCGCAAGACCAGATCGACCAGGTCCTGGAAAATATGAACCCCGGCGACGTGGCGGTTTTCCTGTGCTCGGACACCGACGCTTTCGGCGCGGCGCTCGATCTGCTTGGTTTGCCCATCGACGAGTAAGCCCGGCGGCAAACCATGGTGCCTGTGTAAACGACGTATATGAAGAGTTTGCTCGTATAAGGGTTTACACGGCATTTATATAAGCCTTGCTTGTTTTTTGATCATGCGTTGGTGTTTTGCACCAGTGCAGGGCTTTTTGTTTTCTATAAAAACGTGCGTGAATATTCGTCAGTTTCTCTTTGTTGCATTATTGGCACGCGTTTTTTAAGATTATATTGACTTGTGAGGGGAACCTAACGATAGTGTCGGCACACGATCACAAGCGTTGCGATTTTCGTTCAGTGCCGTGCCTTTTCCGGCTCAGTGTTATTGTTCTACTGTCCCCTCCTTGATTGATTCGTGACCTCCGGGCATTTGCCCATTATCTCTAGGAAATACAGTATGGAAACCGGCGTCGTTAAGTGGTTCAACTCGGAAAAAGGCTATGGCTTTATCACCCCGGAAGCGGGTGGTAAGGACCTGTTCGCCCACTTCTCCGAGATTCAGGGTTCGGGCTTCAAGTCTCTGGAAGAGAACCAGCGCGTCAGCTTCGTGACCGCCAATGGTCCGAAGGGTCCGCAAGCTACGAAGATTCAAGTCCTGTAAGGACCTGATTTTTCGGAAAAGCCCCCGTCAGGGGGCTTTTTTGTTTCACGATGACTCCAGCCCGGTAGTTCGCTGGACTGCGACGTAGCCCGATACAGCAGGTTTATCAATAGCTTACGCGCTTCCATCATATGCCGGTGCTTTCTGAAACTTGACCCGGTTCTCCCTCGCGCCGCTCCTATCTGGCTCCTGGAATCCGGGTCGTTCCAAGGAGTCATCATGGCAAAGATCAAGCTCACCAAGACCGCCGTAGAGTCGGCGCAACCCCAGGCGAAGGACATCGAACTACGGGATACCGTCGTGCCCGGCTTCCTTTGCAAGATTACCTCGACGGGACGCCGGGTGTTCATGCTCCAGTACCGCACGAACTCTGGCCAGCCCCGCAAGCCCTCGCTGGGACTCTACGGGGAGCTAACCGTCGAACAGGCGCGGGTCAAAGCGCAGGACTGGCTGGCCGAGGTTCGCCGGGGTGGTGATCCCGGCGGTGCCAAGGCCGAGGCGCGCAAGGCGCCCACGATGGCCGAGTTGTGCAAAAAGTTCATGGAGGACTACTCCAAGAAGCGCAACAAGGTCAGCACGCAGGACGGCTACCAGGGCGTCATCGACCGCAACATCATCCCGCTGCTGGGCCGCAAGAAGGTGCATGACGTGAAGCGGCCCGACATTGCGGGGCTCATGGAAAAGCTGGCCTACAAGCCGACCGAGGCCAACAAGACCTTCGGCGTGCTGCGCAAGATGTTCAACTTGGCCGAAGTCTGGGGCTTCCGCCCGGACGGCACGAATCCGTGCCGCCACGTCCCGATGTACCCGCCGGGCAAGGAAACCCGGCTCATCGTGGACGAGGAAATGGTGCGGATCTTCCGCCAGTTGGAGAAACTGGAGGCGGAGGGGCTGGAGAACTACGTCATCCCGTTGGCGATCCGGCTGCAATTCGAGTTTGCGGCGCGGCGCTCCGAAATCTGCCCGCTCGAATGGAGCTGGCTGGACTTCGAGAACCGGCGCGTGGTGTGGCCCGACAGCAAGGTTGGCGGCATTTCCAAGCCCATGAGCGAGGAAGCCTATCGGCTGCTTTCGACGGCGCCGCGTCTGGAAGGCTGCCCTTACGTCCTGCCGTCGCCGAACGACCCGGCCAAGCACCTGACCTTTGGCGAGCACTATGGCGGCTGGTGCCGGACGCTCAAGGCCGCCAGCGTGCCGCACGTAGGCACGCACGGCATCCGTCATCGCTCGACCACCGACATTGCCAATTCCGGTGTGCCGACCAAAGTGGGAATGAAGCTGACGGGCCACAAGACCGTGGCGATGTTCATGCACTACGTCCACACCGAGGACAAGCCGGTGCGCGAGGCGGCCGAGCTGGTGGCCAGCCGCCGCCAAGCCATCACGGGCGCGCGGCAGCTTGCGGAGGCGGTGGCATGAACGGGCGCCGGCCATCAGCAGCATCGCTCGCAGCGCCCGCGGCGCTGCTGGGCGACATTCGGGCACTGATCGAGGCGGCGCGCTTGCGCGCCGCCTCGACGGTGAATAGCGAGCTTACGATGCTCTACTGGCGCATCGGCCAACGCATCCACACGCAGGTCTTGGACAGGCGCCGGGGCGCCTACGGCAAGGAAGTTCTGCCCACCTTGGCTGCGCAGTTGGTGGAGGAGTACGGCAGCAGCTTTGCAGAGCAGAACTTGCGCCGCATGGTGCAGTTCGCCGCCACCTTCCCCGACGAGCGAATTCTCGTATCACTGATACGAGAATTGAGCTGGACGCACTTCATCGCCCTGATGCCGCTGAAAGACCCGCTCCAGCGGGACTACTACGCACAGATGGCCAGCACCCAACGCTGGAGCGTGCGGACGCTGCGCGAGCGTATCGACTCGATGCTGTACGAGCGCACGGCGCTTTCCCAAAAGCCGGAAGAAACCATAGCGCAGGAGTTGGCGACCCTGCGCGATGCGCAGCGCATGTCGCCGGCCCTGGTCATGCGCGACCCGTACATCCTCGACTTCCTGGGCCTGCGGGACACTTGGCAGGAAGGCGACTTGGAAGCGGCGATCATCCGTGAAATGGAGTCCTTCCTGCTGGAGCTGGGCGCGGGCTTCTCATTCGTCGCCCGGCAGAAGCGCATTCCGATCGACGACGAGGATTTCCACCTTGACCTTCTGTTCTACAACCGCAAGCTGCGGCGGCTGGTTGCGGTGGAGTTGAAGGTAGGTGACTTCAAGGCGGCCTACAAAGGGCAGATGGAGCTTTACCTTCGGTGGCTAGACAAGCACGAACGGGAGCCGGAGGAAGCCTCGCCGCTCGGGATCATCCTTTGCACCGGCAAGAAGCGCGAGCAGATCGAATTGCTGGAGCTGGACAAGTCCGGCATCCACGTTGCCGAGTATCTGACCGCCTTGCCGCCGAGGGGCGTGCTGGTGGAGCGGCTGCAACAGGCAACGCAACGGGCGCAGTTGCAAATCGAGCAGCGCAAGACGGACAACGAGTAGTCCTGTCCCAAGCAGTCGGGCGTCCCGGCGTGCCGCCGTCGCGCTGTCGTGCTGCGCATCGAGCTTCGCTGCGCGAGTCTCGCCCCTGTCGGGCTTCCATCACTGACGCCTCCGTCCCGGCTCGTTGATCCGGGCCTGCGCGCTCCGCTTGCCAAAAATCGACTCTGTGCAGTGGGCGGGTGTGGGCGGTCTTGCTGTTCCCTTCACCGTATCACGGCGTTCTCGCCGTCAAGGGCGGCGCGCGCCATGCGCGCTTGCGTCCTGGCGGCCGTCTGCGACCCCTGACTGCTTGCGCTGCGCCGTGCTGCCGCCGGTTCCGGGCAATTCCGCCCGAGCAACCGGAGCACGATCATGTCGCAACTGTCCTTTCCCTCGTTCGATTCCTGTCTGCTGGTGCGCGACGCGCACGGGCGCTATCTACCGGCATCGGCCGACGACATTCTGGAAGCTGCGCGCCAGGTCATTGACCGGAAAATGCGGCGCGGAGCAGAGTTCACTTCGCCGGCGGCGGTCAAGGAATACTTGCGTACAAAGTTGGCCAGCTTCGAGCATGAGGTGTTCGTAGTGCTGTTCATGGATACGCGCCATCGTCTGATCGAATACAGGGAGATGTTCCACGGCACTATTGACGGTGCGTCGGTGTATCCGCGCGAAGTGGTCAAGGAGGCGCTGCGGCTCAATGCGGCGGCGGTCGTCGTTTCGCACAACCATCCGAGCGGAAACCCCGAGCCGAGCGCGGCTGACCGGGCGCTGACCCAGCGGCTCAAGGAAGCGTTGGGTCTGGTGGACGTGCGCGTGCTCGATCACATCATCGTTGCGGGCAACGAAACGGCATCGTTCGCCGAGCATGGGCTGATCTAGCCCAAGGGGCTTCGGCCCCTTTTTGCTGCGCCTGGTGGCATAGCTATGGCCCTCGCGGCCTGATGCTCAGGCCGTCGCAACCTGAATCATCTCGTCGTAATGTTTCTTGTCCACCTCTTCCAGCCACTGGAAGATGTTCCCGATGACGCTGTGGCTTTCGCCTGCCAAGTTTTCTGCGGATTCCTCTGTTATCTCAATAACGTCGCTATGTGAATACTTATTGATAAAGCGGTAGATTTTTTCTTTAAGCTCTGGTGTCGTGATGGTGCAATCTTTTAGGCCAGCCTCCATCAATTGACTAATGTCGCTTCGACGCCTTGGATATTTGAAGGTGAAAAACGATTCAACAAGCTTTCGGGCGAGGTTGGCGGTCAAGAACGCCTCATCTCGATTGAGTGTTGTGTGCGCCCTATATTCGTAGAGCTTCTTGAAGATATAGTGGTACTCGGAACCGTAGTTCTTGAGTGAGTCGTCGGCATCCACAAGTAGGGAGTGACGAGGGGAGCCAGGTGGCGCATCCAGGCGATAAAAGAAGCAATTCTCGGCGTTGCCTTTTTTGACTCGATTCCTATTGGTGCCAGTGAACCAGTCTCTCACTAGCTTAAAGTAAGTGAAGTTGTGAGTCAGCACAAAAAGTTGCTTGGCTTCAGTGCATTGCGTTCTCAAAAACGAGTAGGCGTGAAACAAGTGATTAGAATCAAAGCTTGAGACCGGATCGTCAACGACGACGATCGTATCCTTGATGTTATTTCCATTTTCTTTGAGCTTCGTGATGAAATAGACAAATGCAATCGCAGTTTTCTCACCTTCGCTCAAATTCCCATCGTGCTCACCAACCCCGTTTCTGATGATCTCATAGCCTTTCTTCTTCTGATTGAAGTTCAGGCAAAGCTCAGAGCGGCCAATGAAGCGATGCAGGATGTCATTGAACTCCTTTGCCCCGACCGTTTCATTCGAGAGCGCCGCTTCTATGGCTCCGACCTCTAGACTAATTTTTTCAATTTCCTTATGGTCGTTCTTTGCTTCTGACTCAAGGTCATTGCACTTCTTCTCACTTCCAGCATAGTCAAACTCTTGCACCTCAGCCGCAGCAAAGTGAAGCTCCAGTGCCACCTTGCTTTTTGAGGTCTCAGATTTGAAATTTGAAGTCTTATTGTTGTGCTTTCCAACGAGAGCAACAATCGATTTCAGGATGTCATTGAAATTGGTGACATCGTCTTCAACCACATCCGAGATCTGAATGTCTGTCTTCCCAGGGTCTGTGATCTTGGCCTTCAGGGCTTCCCGCCAGGCGTCGATTTGCTGGTCGATCTTTTCAGCAGCAGTTGCGTAGTCCTTTTGAAGCTTCTCTGCCTCGGCCGATAGTTCTTTATAAAACTCGGTCGATGCGGGAAACTGATTAGCTGGAGCGCCTTGAGATTCAATCCATGTCGCCGCGTTCTGAAGTCGGCTCTGAAACTCCGTGAACTCCTTGCTGAAGTGGGCAGCAAGCGCCTCGGCACGAAGCTGGGCGAACGGAGAGCCGCAGAACTCGCAGGATTGCGAGTCGTGGTTTTTATGGATTTCCAAGCCTGCTTGAACCCATTCGCGGATTTCCGGGTTATCGGTCAGCCGCTGGATTGCTTGATTGACCGCCGTAGTCCCAATCAAATCTCTGATGCGGCCCGCCGCTTTCTTAAAGTAGTCCGGCTCAATGGCCGTTGAGGCGAAAGCAATGCTTGGAAGCTGATCTGGCTTGGCGGCATTCGTAAGGTCGATAACCCTCTCATCTGGAAGAACCGACTCCGCCTTGATAATTGTCTCGCCGTTATTCTGTATGAAGTTGAAGAGCTTGCGGCGGTCGTAATTCAAGTAATAACTGTCGCTCGTATCAATCGCCTGAAGTCCAAGCTTCATTTTCTTGGCAGCATTGGTCAGGAACTTCTCTAATGCCTCACGCTGCTTCTTGATATCGCTTTGCTTGTCGTCGTGAGCCTTCTTTTTCGACTGAAGCTCGCTCTTCAGCTTCTCCAGCTTCTGCAAGTCATCAATCTTCTCTTTCGCAATAAGAAGGATGCTCTTTACGGATTTGTCCCAATCAATGTTCTCATGCACGAAGCGTTGATTGAAAACATGAATATTCAATTGGGATGAGTGGAGTGTGGATTCCGTGATCGTTGAGCCATCCTCCAGAACTACTGAAAATTGGCCCGTGCTGAAGCGGGGAACCATCGAGCGAAGCTCAAAGCAAGAGAATAGATTCGATAACGTTGACTTGCCTGTTCCATTCCAACCATAGACCAGGTTGTACCGGCCGAACTTTTGGATCTTCGTTCCATTGAAGTCGCTGAAGATTCCGAACTGTTTGAGGCGGTTGATGCAGACAATCATCTCTATATCTCCGTGTTCTTGCTTTCCCATCATTTGCTTGCGAAACAAATGGTAAACGAAGAGTCCTCTTGCGTCTCCGCTTCGCGGATCGCGCTGCTCCAGGTTCGCTAGTCGCTCATCCCTGGCGGGACTGGCTTCGCCAGCCTTCCGCATCGCTGACGCCTACGGCCCGGCTTCCAGCTTCGGGCCTGCGCGCTTCGCTTGCGTGCGGTCAGCACAAAGGGATGGCCGTTGCCTTGTCCAGCCGTCTCCCCTGACTTCATCACCTTACCCGCGACCGTAGCCCGCGACCGTGTGCCGTCAAGGCGCGCAGGGCCGTGTCCTCGGCTGCGCCTGCGGGCCGCACCAACCCTGCGCTTGGCTCCTTGACGGCCCCCGTCCGCGCGCTCCTTTGGGCGCGGGCGATGAACTCAGGAAAGACGGTGGCAACAGGGCCAACCGGGTTCCTCGTGCCGACCGCACCAAACAGCCGAAAGGCTGGGCTCCGAATCTAGAAATCCGGTGTGCGGTGTGAACAGCAAACCTCTTTTGTCAGGAGAAAGACCATGCAACTCGCATCCCGTTTCGCTTTCCGCTCCCCCTCGCTGCGCAGCGATTACCCGCTGTCCGACGACCAGATTCACCGCGTGGCCCCGTCCATCTTCGCGGATGCCCCGCACGAGAGCCGTTCGCAGCGGTACGCCTATATCCCCACCGCCGCCGTGCTGACCGAGCTTCGCAAAGAAGGCTTCCAGCCTTTCATGGTGACGCAAACCCGCGTGCGCGACGAAGGCAAGCGCGAGCACACCAAACACATGATTCGCTTGCGCCATGCCAGCCAGATCAACGGCGCGGAGGCCAACGAAATCGTGCTGCTGAACTCGCACGACGGCACCAGCAGCTATCAGATGCTGGCCGGAATGTTCCGGTTCGTGTGCAGCAATGGCCTTGTCTGCGGCAACACCGTGGCCGATGTGCGAGTGCCCCATAAAGGCGACGTGGCCGGTCTGGTCATTGAGGGGGCTTACGAAGTCTTGAGCGGTTTCGATCGGGTGAAGGAATCGCGCGATGCCATGCGCGGCATCACCTTGGACGATGGCGAATCCGAAGTGTTCGCCCGCGCCGCGCTCGCCCTCAAGTACGACGACCCCGACAAGCCCGCGCCCATCACGGAATCGCAAATCCTGATGCCGCGCCGCTTCGACGACCGCCGCCCCGACCTGTGGAGCGTGTTCAACCGCACCCAAGAAAACCTGACCCAAGGCGGGCTGCGTGGCCGCAGCGCCAACGGGCGCCGACAGCAAACCCGCCCGGTGCAGGGCATCGACCAAAACATCCGACTAAATCGCGCCCTCTGGCTGCTGGCCGATGGCATGCGCCAGTTGAAAGCCTGAATCCCCACGCGGCAGGGGCAGGCAGCAGCCCTTGTCGCTTTCTTCGCTGCTGCATCCCTGAACCGATAGGAGTTATCACCATGAACGCCGTTACCCAAACCGAAGCCCGCGCCATCAACACCGCCGCCGCTATCCCGCTGGAAGCCGCTGATCCGACCAAGAACCTGATTCTGGTTCCGCTGTCGCGGCTGGTGTCGCGTCCCACTGGCCGCAACGTGCGCAAGACCCCGCGCATGTCCATTCCCGAACTCGCCGCCAGCATCCAGCGTGTCGGCCTGCTGCAAAACCTCATCGTGATTGCCGCCGCCGATGGCGAGCATTACGAGGTCGTGGCCGGTGACCGTCGCCTCGCAGCGTTGAAGCTGCTGGCGAAAAAGCACCGCATTAGCAAGGAATGGGAGGTGCCTTGCCTGCTGGTGGCCGATGGCACCGCCCGCACGGCCAGCCTCACCGAGAACGTGCAGCGCGAAGCCATGCACCCCGCCGACCAGTTCGAGGCGTTCGCCGCGCTCGTGGCCGAAGGCCGCAGCATCGAGGACATTGCAGCGGATTTCAGCGTCACGCCGCTGGTGGTGCAGCGCCGTCTGAAACTCGCCAACGTGTCGCCGCGCCTGCTGGCCGACTACCGGGCCGAGGCCGTGAGCCTTGACCAGTTGATGGCCCTCGCCATCACCGACGACCATGCTGCGCAGGAAGCCGCGTTCTACGATGCGCCCACATGGCAGCGCGGCCCGCACAACCTGCGCGACCGCCTGACCGAACGCGAAATCGACGCCTACCGGCATCCGCTGGTGCGCTTTGTCGGGCTGGACGGCTACGAGCAGGAAGGCGGTGGCATCCGCCGCGACCTGTTCGCGGAGGGCGACAAAGGCGTGTATCTGACCGATGCCGCACTGCTGGAACGGCTGGCGCAGGACAAGCTGGCAGGTATCGCCGCCAAGGTGCAGGCCGAGGGCTGGGCGTGGGTGGATGCCACGCCGGGCATGACCCATGCCGATCTGCAAGCCTTCCAGCGTGCGCCAAGGGAACGCCGCAGTCCGAACAAGCGCGACGCGCAGCGCATCGAGAAGCTGCAAACCAAGCTGCACGAACTGGCCGAGGCGGTGGATGCCGCGCTGGACGACGAGGACGAGGAAAAGGCCGATGCCTTGCAGGAAGAAGGCGAACGCCTGGGCGAGCAGTTGCAGGCGCTGGAAGATGGCTTGCTGGACTATGCGGCCAACGTGAAGGCCGCAGCCGGTGCCATTGTCACCATCGACCGCGACGGGCAGGCCGCGATTCATCGCGGGCTGCTGCGCGAAGCGGAGGCCAAGGCACTGCGCACGCTGGAGCGGCTGCGGCAGGGTTTCGGCAGCGAAGGCGAAGCCGCGAACGAGGACGCAGGCGAGGACGACGAGCAGCCCAAGACCGCCGCCATGTCTGACCGACTGGCGCAGCGGTTGAGCGCGCACCGTACCGCTGCGCTGCAAATCGAAGTTGCACGGCATCCGCAAGCAGCGCTGGCCGCCGTGGTGCATGGCATGGTGCAGACCGTCTTGCAGGAAAGGCACTACGGGCACGACCTGCCGCTGGGTGTGCGCCTCACGGTGCAAGACCGGCTGGAAGGCATGGCCCCGGACTGGCCGGAATCACCCGCCGCCGTGGCGCTGCGCGAACTGCAACAGGTGGCAGGCGAAACCTTGCCGGAGGACAGCGCCGAACTGTTCGCCGCGCTGCTGGCGAAATCACAGGATGAACTGGTGCGGCTGTTGGCCGTGTGCTTAGCTTCCACGGTGGACGTGGTGACGCCTCGCGCCACGCCGCACCAGCCCGGCGCGGAACTGGCGCAGGCCGTGGGGCTGGATATGGCCGCGTGGTGGCAGCCCACCAATGAGGGTTACTTCCGGCATGTGCCGAAGGCCGCGATTCTGGAAGCCGTTGGCGGGTTCGCGCCCTCGCACGTCACCCGACTGGCGAAGTTGAAGAAGGGCGACATTGCCAGCGAAGCCGAACGGCTGGCCGCTGGCACCGGCTGGATGCCCGCCATCTTCCGCTCCGAAGGCCCGCAGCAGACCGGGCAGGACGCGCCGGCGGATGGCGAAGCCGAAGCACAGGAAGAAGTGGCCGCCGTGGCGGATGACCAGCCGCAGGCCGAGGCTTTGGCCGCGTGACTTCGCACCGTAGATAGCGCCCCGGTTCCGGCCGGGGCGCTTCATGTTGAGGATGCCTGCCATGACCCACCAACCCGCAAACCGCCCCCGCATAGCTGCGACCTATGCCTCCGGCACGGTGCGCGCCCGCCGCTGGCACGGCGACGGCGACGTGCGCGGCTACCGTCCGCCGCGTGGCTGGACGGCCCGCGCCGACCTGACCGATCTGCATCCCCTCACGGGCCGCGCCTTGCCGCGCGCCGTGTGGTGGATCATCGAAACCAAGGAATAACGAGCCGCACCGGCCCCAAGCCGTGCCGCCTTGGGGCCGGTGGTCGAA
>NZ_JCBANG010000069.1:0-36115 GCF_059760905.1 Achromobacter sp. 1011811831 | reverse complement strand
CGCCTGGATGACGTGACGGGCATCCAGGCGGCGCGCCATGCCGGTCATGCGGCAACGTCGCGCCTAGCGGATCAGCTGGTTCATCTCCAGGATCGGCATCATCACCGCCAGCACGATCAGCAGCACGAAACCGCCCATCACCAGGATCAGCGCCGGCTCCAGCAGCGCCGTCATGGCCATGGCGCGCCGCTCCAGGTCGCGCGACAGGTTGCGCGCGCCGCGATCAAGCAGTTCGGGCAGCTGGCCGGTCTTTTCGCCGCTGCCGATCAGGTGCACCAGCAGGCTGGGAAACACCTTCTGCGCGCCCAGCGCGGTCGATAGCGGCGCGCCTTCGCGCACGCGCGCCGAGGCCTCGTCCACGGCCTGGCGCAGCACTTCGTTGCTCAAGGTGCGGCGCGCGGCCTCCAGCGAGGTCAACAGCGCCACGCCGCTGCCGCACAGGATGGACAGCGTGGACGCGAAGCGCGCCGCGTTCACGCCCAGCACGAAACGGCCGACCAGCGGCAGGCGCAGCACGCGCGCATGCCAGGCGGTGCGCGCCGCCGGCGCGCGCAGCGCGTAGCGCCACAGCGCGAAGGCGGCGACCAGGGCCGCGCCGGTGGCCAGGCCCCATTCGCGCACATAGTCCGACAGCGCCAGCATGACGCGGGTCAGCATGGGCAGCTGCTGTTTGGCGTGGCTGAAGGCCGACACCACCTGCGGCACCACATAGCCCAGCAGGAACACCACGATGATCACCGACACGCAGGCCACCACGACGGGATAGATGAAGGCCGTCATCACCTTGCCGCGCAGCGCGTTGCGTTCCTCGATGTAGTCGGCCAGCTTTTCCATCACCTGCGCCAGGTCGCCGGATTCCTCGCCGGCGCCGATCAGCGCGCGATAGATCTCCGGGAAGTCGCGCGGCCTTGCGGCCAGCGCCGCCGACAGCTTGTGGCCGGCGCGCACGTCGTCGCGCACGCCCAGCAGCACCGTGGCGATGTGTTTCTTCTCGGCCTGGTCCAGCGTGGCGCTGAGCGCCGCGTCCAGCGGCAGGCGCGCGGCCAGCAGGCTGGCCAGCTGGCGCGTCAGCCAGGCCAGGTCGGCATCGGACAGGCGCGCGCGCAAGGCGCCGCCCAGGCCCTCGGCGCGCGCGGCGGGGGCGGTGGACAGCGGCAGCAGGCCGCGGCCGCGCAGCTGGTTGCGGGCGCCGCGCTCGGTGTCGGCCTCGATCGTGCCGCGCACGATTTTTCCGAGCGCGTCAGTCGCTTCGTAACGAAAGGATGGCATGGTGCGGATTCTGTTTTCGGAATCGATGGCTGATCGGAGGATCTTGAATTCATTGGGTTTTCAGGCCGCCACCTTGCCTCCGGAATATGACTGTAGTGTTGCATTGTCACCCCGTATACTACGACGCGAATTCACTTTCTTTCACACGATTTCACGTCTTTGGTACACATCCCGGGCACACCTACGACATGCGTCAATTCGTGCAACTCAGTCTGGCGGTCCTGTTGGCCGCCAGCCAGATCGGGCCGGCGGCCAGCCCCGCCTACGCTCAACAGGCCGACAATCGTGTCAGCCTGAATTTCGTGGATACCGATATTCCCGCGGTGCTGCGCGCGCTGTCGCTCTTCACGCAGCGCAACTTCCTGGTGGACCCTCGCGTCAAGGGCAAGCTCACGCTGGTCTCGGACCGTCCGGTGGACAGCAACCAGGCGCTGTCCATGCTGACCGGCGCGCTGCGCCTGCAGGGCTTCGCCATCGTCGACGTGGACGGCGTGACCCGCGTGGTGCCCGAAGCCGATGCCAAGCTGCAGGGCAGCGCGGTGGTCGGCGATCCGCGTCCGGCGGCCAAGGGCGCGCCGGTCTCGGTATCCAGCTTCGCGCGCGGCGCGGGCGGCGGCGGCGAGATGCTGACCCGCGTGTTCCCGCTCAAGTACGAGAACGCCGCCAACCTGGTGCCGGTGCTGCGCCCGATGGTGCCGCCCAACAACCCGGTCAACGCCTATCCCGGCAACAACACGCTGGTGGTGACCGACTACGCCGACAACCTGGAGCGCATCGCGGCGGTGATCGCCCGCATCGACGTGCCCAGCTCCATCGACACCGACGTGGTGCCGGTGCGCTCGGGCATCGCATCCGATATCGCGGTGCTGGCCTCGCAGCTGCTGGATACGCAGGGCAATGACCCGACCCAGCGCATCGCGGTGGTGGCGGACCCGCGCAGCAACAGCGTGCTGGTGCGCGCCGGCAGTCCCGCGCGCACCAAGCTGGCCCGCGAGCTGATCCAGAAGCTGGACGCGCAGCAGAACCGCGGCGGCAACCTGCATGTGGTCTACATGCGCAACGCCCAGGCCACCCGCATCGCCGAGGTGCTGGGCGGCCTGCTGACCGGGCAGGCCAATGCCGCCACCGGCGCCGGGGCCCCGCAAGGCGCGACCGCGCCGGGCGCGCAGGGCGGCGGCGCGCGCGCCCAGCGCACGTCCATGAACCAGGGCAACCAGCAGGGGACGGGAGCGTCCTCGTCCACTTCGTCCAGCAAGGGCGGGCTGTCGGGCGAACAGGACCGCATCGCGCGCGACGACAATGGCAACCAGGCGGTGTCGTATTCCGCCGGCGGCGCCACGATCCAGGCCGATCCGGCCACCAACTCGCTGATCATCTCCGCGCCCGAGCCGCTCTACCGCAGCCTGCGCGAAGTGATCGACCAGCTCGACCAGCGCCGCGCGCAGGTGCTGGTGGAAAGCCTGATCGTGGAAGTCAGCGAGGCCAAGGCGGCCGAGTTTGGCATCCAGTGGATGACCGGCGCCGGCAACATCAACGGCGGCGGCACCAGCTTCATCGGCGGCACCAACCTGGGCGGCAGCGGCCTGTCCGGCAAGGGGCCGACCTCGATCGACGCGCTGGGCGGCGGCATGACGCTGGGCGTGGTCAAGGGCACGGTCGACGTGCTGGGCAACAAGGTCATCAACCTGGGCGTGCTGGCGCGCGCCATGCAGAACACCGGCGAGGCCAACATCCTGTCCACGCCGAACCTGCTGACGCTGGACAACCAGTCCGCCAGCATCCTGGTCGGCAAGACCGTGCCCTTCGTGACCGGCCAGTACGTCACCAACGGCAGCAACGGCAGCAACAACCCGTTCCAGACCATCGAGCGCGAGGACGTGGGCCTGAAGCTGAACATCCGCCCGCAGATCTCCGAAGGCGGCACGGTCAAGCTGGACATCTACCAGGAAGTCAGCAGCATCGACGAAAGCCGTTCCTCCATCACCAACGGCATCGTCACCAACAAGCGCGCCATCGACACCAGCGTGCTGGTCGACGACGGCCAGATCATCGTGCTCGGCGGCCTGCTGGAAGACAGCGTCACGCTCAGCTCCAACGCCGTGCCGGGCCTGAGCGCCATCCCGGTGCTGGGCAACCTGTTCCGCTACGACAGCCGCAAGCGCACCAAGACCAACCTGATGGTGTTCCTGCGCCCCTACGTGATGCGCGACGCCAACCGCGCCGCCGGCGTCACCATGGATCGCTATGACTACATGCGCCGCGCCCAGGCGGGCGCGCAGCCGGGCGATCATTGGCTGCTGCCCAACCAGCAGGCGCCCATGCTGACGGCGCCGGGCTCGGCGCCGTCGGTGTCGGGCAATGCCTACGACATGCGGCCGGAGAACCTGGCCGAGACCATGCGCCGCCCGCCGCCCGCGACGGTGGAGTCCTTCGCCGTGCGCCAGTACCCGGCCGCGCGCCAGACCAGCGATCCGGCGATGCCGTTCCGCGTCAGCATGCCGCTGGGCGTGAGCGTGGCGCGCGACCCCGCCTCGCTGTATGGCGAGGCCGACAAGTCCAGCGCCACGCTGCAATTCGCCTCGGTGGACTCGCAGTCCGACGCCGAGCGCATCGCCCAGCGCGTGCGCGGCAGCGGCCTGCAGGCCTATGTGCAGGCCGGTCCCGGCGGCATGGGCTATGTGGTGCGCAGCCAGGTCGCCAAGGATCCGGGCACCGTGTCCACCGCCACCCGCCTGTTGCGCGAGCTGGGCTACAAGAGCGAAGTGGTGTCGCACCTATGAGCGCCGCCTTGCAAGCGGCGGGAGCGGCCGCATGAGCGCCCATCCCTTGCCCTATGCCTGGGCGCGCGCCCAGCGCGCCGTGCTGTCGCTGCGCGGCGGCCGCGCCCAGCTGACGGTCAGCCCGCGCACGCCGCAATGGGCGCTGCGCGAGATCCGCCGCTGCCACGGCGACGTGGAGGTGGCGCAGGTCGAGGACGAGGCGCTGGAAACGCTGCTGACGGCGGCCTACAGCCATGCCGAGGATGCCGCCTCGGTCATGGGCGTGGCCGAGAACGAGATCGACCTGGACCGGTTGCTGCAGGACATGCCCGAGGTGGCCGACCTGCTGGAGGCCCAGGACGACGCGCCCGTCATCCGCATGATCAACGCGCTGTTCGCCCAGGCCGCGCGCGACGGCGCCAGCGATATCCACATCGAGCCCTTCGAGACCCATTCGGTGGTGCGCTACCGCGTCGACGGCACGCTGCGCGACGTGGTCAGCCCGCGCAAGGGGCTGCATGCCGCGCTGATCTCGCGCATCAAGATCATGGCGCACCTGGACATCGCCGAGAAGCGCCTGCCGCAGGACGGCCGCATCGCGCTGCGCGTGGGCGGACGGCCCATCGACGTGCGCGTGTCCACCTTGCCCACCGGCCATGGCGAGCGCGCCGTGCTGCGCCTGCTGGACAAGGAAGCCGGCCGGCTCAAGCTCGAACGCCTGGGCATGAGCGCCGGGGTGCTGGAGCGGCTGGACCGCCTGATCCGCCAGCCGCACGGCATCGTGCTGGTCACCGGCCCCACCGGCAGCGGCAAGACCACCACGCTGTACGCCGCGCTGAGCCGGCTGGACGCGTCCACCAGCAACATCCTCACCGTCGAGGATCCGATCGAGTACGACCTGCCCGGCATCAGCCAGACCCAGGTCAACGCCAAGATCGACATGAGCTTCGCGCTGGCGCTGCGGGCCATCCTGCGGCAGGATCCCGACGTCATCATGATCGGCGAGATCCGCGACCTGGAAACCGCGCAGATCGCGGTGCAGGCCTCGCTCACTGGCCACCTGGTGCTGGCCACGCTGCACACCAACGACGCCGTGTCCGCCGTCACCCGCCTGACCGATATGGGCGTGGAGCCGTTCCTGCTGGCCTCGTCGCTGCTGGGCGTGCTGGCCCAGCGCCTGGTGCGCCAGCTGTGCCCGGCCTGCAAGCAGCCGGCCGAGCATGAAGGCCGCCGCGTCTACCATCCGGTCGGCTGTGCCGCCTGCAACCACACCGGCTACAGCGGCCGCTCGGGCATCCACGAGCTGTTCAGCGTGGACGACGAGGCCCGCCGCCTGATCCACGAGGGCCGCGACGAGCGCGAACTGCGGATCGCGGCCACGGCCGCCGGCATGCGCAGCATGCGGGAAGACGGGCAGCGCTGGGTGGATGAGGGGCGGACGTCGCCGGAGGAGATCTTGCGGGTGACCAGGGACGCGTAGGGCGGGAGGTCGCGTTTGCGCGACCTGGGCCCTATGCGTGCTCCCAAGGATCGATAACGTCCAGGCCAGCGGCCAGGAAGGGGTTGGTGTCGCGCGTGGCAACGGCAAATCCGTTGGCAAGCGCGACCGCCGCGATGCAGGCGTCGGCGGTCTGGATGCCGCTTCCTGCCTCGCGCACCTTTGTTATCAGTTCGGCGTAGGCATTCGTGCAGGCCATATCGAACGGCAGGACGCGCCCGGCAAACATCGGCAATACGCGTTTTTCGATGTGCTCGTGCAGCGCGGTACGGCGCTTGCCTGCAGGCATCAGCGCGATGCCCGCACGCAGTTCGGCGACAGTGATGGCTGACAGGTACAACGTTTCCAGCGGCTGCGCGTCTATCCAATCAATGACACGAGTCTCGGGTGAGGGGCGCAGCGGTTCCGAAATGACGTTCGTATCGAGCAGGATCATTCAAAACTCGCTGCTCGGGCTGGCGCCTGGTCGTGCCCGCTGTCGAAAAGGGCGAGCTCTTCTTCGGTCAGTTTGACCTTGCGTCCGATCTCGGACAGCAGGGAACCCAACTTGACCCGGCCAGCCGGCTTTACAGCGCTTTCCAGGATGTCTCGCATTTCCGCTTCGATGCTGTGCCCGTGTTGAGCGGCTCGCACGCGGATGGCGCGATGTACCTCGTCCGGTACATTACGGATGGTCACGGATGGCATGTTTCAAATCCTCCAATTGATGGATTTTCTTGCATTTTATCAATATGCAAGCAAACTCTCAATTCACATGCGTCCAGCTCCACCGATTGTCGGACCAAATCCGCGACGGGCCGTAAATGGAGATGAAACGTCATGAGAGTGCCGTTGGCGGTATGCCAGCTACGGCACACCTGGCGGCTCACCCCTTCAATGACTCTCCGCCTGGCTCGCCGCCGCGATCACCGCGCGTTCATCGTGCTGCGCGCCGTTCAGGAACAGGTTCAGCAGCACCGCCGTCACCGACGACAGCAGGATGCCGGACTCCACCAGCGGATGCAGGGAATGCGGCATCCATTGCTTGAAGTGGGGTGCGATCAGCGGCACCATGCCGATGCCGATCGAGACCGCCACGATCATGGCGTTGTTGCGGTTGGTCTTGAAGTCCACGCCCGAGAGAATGCGGATGCCGGTGGCCGCGACCATGCCGAACATGACGATGCCGGCGCCGCCCAGCACCACGGTGGGCAGCGACTCGACCAGCGCGGCGATCTTGGGCAGCAGGCCCAGCACCAGCAGGATCAGCCCGCCGGCGGCGCAGACATAGCGGCTCTTGACGCCGGTCACCGCGACCAGCCCCACGTTCTGCGAGAAGCTGGTGTACGGGAAGGTGTTGAAGATGCCGCCCAGCAGCGTGCCCAGGCCGTCGGTGCGCAGGCCCCGGGCCAGGTCCTTCTGGGTGATTTCGCGCGACGTCATGGAGCCCAGCGCCAGGAACATGCCGGTGGACTCGATCATCACCACCACCATGATCAGCGACATGGTCAGGATCATCATGATGTCGAAGCGGGGCATGCCGAAGTGGAAGGGCAGCACGATGTCGAACCAGGCGGCCTGGTCCATTTTCTCGAAGGTCATGATGCCGGCGGCCGAGGCGGCGATGGCGCCGACCACGATGCCCAGCAGCACCGAGATATTGGCGACGAAGCCGCGCGCGTACTTGACGATCAGCAGGATGGACAGCAGCACCACGCCGGCGATGCCCAGGCCGACCGGGTCGGCGTACTTCGGGTTGGGCACCGAGGGCTGGATGGCGAAGCCCTGCGGCAGGGGCGGCGCCTGGCCGCCGGGCGCGGTCACGTCGGCCAGCCACTTGGCGTAGGCCGGGTCGACGATGGCGGGCGCGGTCGGGCCGACGGGGTTGCCGAAGATCCAGTTGATGCCCACGCGCATCAGCGTGATGCCGATGACGGCGATGATGGTGCCGGTGACCACGGGTGGAAAGAAGCGCAGCATGCGGCTGACGGCGGGCGCGATCAGGATGGACACCACGCCCGCGCCGATGATGGAGCCGAACAGCAGCTGCGCGCCCGCCGGCCCCGGCTCGGCCGTGGCCATGGCCGCCATGGGCGCGACCGAGGCGAAGGTGACGCCCATCATGACGGGCAGCTGGATGCCGAACCAGCGCGTGGCGCCCAGCGTCTGGATCAGCGTGATCAGCCCGCAACAGAACAGGTCGGCGGAGATCAGCATGGCCACTTCCTCGGCGCTGAGCTGCAGCGCCCGGCCGATGATGAGCGGCACCGCGACGGCGCCCGCGTACATCACGAGCACGTGCTGCAGGCCCAGGGCGGCGAGCTTGATATTGGGAAGGCGTTGGTCGACGGGATGCCGGTCTGGCGGACACCCCTGGGAGTAAGCGGACGGCGTGGACGGCATGCGTGGTCTCCTGGTGGATACAACTGCTGCGTTACGTATGTGCCTAGTCTGACTTCTGGCTGGCTTGGTTTGTATATGCGGAAATGGGAATTCGATGCTGGACTGCGGGATGCTGCGCGCGCCCGCGGCCGGCGGGCCTGCGGGGCGCGGATCAAGGCTGGGGCGGGCGCTACTGCGGCTGCAGCAGGTCGGCCAGCGCGCGGGCGATGACCTTGGTGGCGCGGCGCAGGTCTTCCAGCGCCACGCGTTCGTCGTTGCGCTTGGCGTGCGACTCCAGCACCGTGCGCGGGCCGGCGCCATAGATCACGCCGGGGATGCCGGCCTCGGCGTACAGCCGCACGTCGGTGTAGAGCGGGGTGCCCAGCGCCGGGATGTCCTCGCCGAAGATCTCCCGGCCGTGCCGCTGGATGGCGTCCACCAGCGGCTTGTTGCCGGGCAGCGGACGCATGGCGTTGGCCAGCAGCAGCCGCTTGATCTCGACGCGGATGCCGGGAAAGGTCGCGGCGGCGTCTTCGATGACGCGGTGGATGTCGGCTTCCACCTCGGCGGCGTTTTCCTCGGGGATCATGCGGCGGTCCAGCTTGAAGCTGACCTTGCCGGGCACCACGTTGGTGTTGGTGCCGCCTTCGATGCGGCCGACGTTCAGGTAGGGGTGGGTGATGCCCGGCACCTGCGAGCGGACCTCGCGATAGCGCGCGTTCTGCGCGTACAGCGCGTTCAGGATCCGGACCGCGCCCTGCAGCGCGTCCACGCCGGTCTCGGGCACGGCCGCGTGCGCCATTTCGCCGTGCACGGTGACTTCCATCTGCAGGCAGCCGTTGTGCGCCGACACCACGGCGTAGCTGAAGCCGGCCGCGATCAGCAGGTCGGGCCTGGTCAGCCCCTGGCGCAGCAGCCAGCCCGGTCCCAGCAGGCCGCCGAATTCCTCGTCGTAGGTGAAATGCAGCTCGACCGCGCCATGGCGGGGCGCGGCCACGGCCTCCAGCGCGCGCACGGCGAAGGTGAAGCTGGCGAAGTCGCTCTTGCTGACGGCCGCGGCGCGGCCGTACAGATTGCCGTCCTCGATCTGGGCGCCGTAGGGATCGCGGCGCCATCCTTCGCCGGGCGGCACCACGTCGCCGTGGGCGTTCAGGGCCACGCGGCGGCCAGGGCCGTACTCGCGCCGCACGATCAGGTTGGTGATCGATTGCAGGCCGTAGTCGCGCACTTCCTGCTCGGGCACGGGGTGGGCCTCGGCCTGCATGCCGAAGGCCCGCAGCAGTTCGGCGGTGCGCTCGGCGTGCGGGGCATTGTTGCCCGGCGGGGTGTCGGTGGGCACGCGCACCAGCTCCTGCAGGAAGAGCACTTCCTCGTCGAAGTGGGCGTCCACCCAGGCGTCGAGTTTCGAATAGTCTGTCATCTTGTGTGTCTCCGGGTTCAACGTGTCATCTCATGCGCCAGCGCATCGAGCAGGTGGCGCAGGGCCTGTGCCGCCAGCTGCATGTCGTCGGCGGTGGTGGATTCGAGCGGGTTGTGGCTGATGCCGAAATTCTGGCCGCGCACGAACAGCATGGCTTGCGGCATGGCTTCGTGCAGCTTCATGGCGTCGTGGCCGGCGCCGCTGGGCATGCGGTGCACGGGCAGGCCCAGCGCCTCGACCGCGCGTTCCCAGCGCGCCTGCCAGGCCGGCGCGCTGGGCGCGGCGGCGGCGCGCAGGGTCTCTTCCAGTTCGCAGCGCAGGCCGCGGCGCTGGCAGATGGCGGCCAGCTCGGCCAACACGTCGGTCGCCAGCGCGTCGCGCTGGGCGTTGCCGGGCGCGCGCAGGTCCAGGCTGAAGCGGCATTCGCCGGGCACCACGTTGATCGAGCCGTTGGGCACGTCCAGCATGCCCATGGTGCCGACCGAATCGCCGTCGCTCGCCGCGCGCCGCTCCAGGTACAGGGCCAGCTCGGCCGTGGCGGCGGCCGCGTCGCGCCGGCGGTCCATGGGCGTGGTGCCGGCATGGCTGGCCATGCCGACGATGCGGCCCCGGTAGCGCACGCTGCCGTTGATCGAGGTGACCACGCCCAGCGGCAGGCCCATCTCGAACAGCACCGGGCCTTGTTCGATGTGCACTTCGACGAAACCCAGGTAGCGCGCGGGATCGCGCCGCAGCGTGGGGATGTCGTCGATGCACAGGCCGGCGTGCTGCATGGCTTCGCGCATCGTGATGCCCTGGGCGTCGCGCTGGTCCAGCCATTCCGGCTTGAAGTCGCCGACCAGCGCGCCCGAGCCCAGGAAGGTGGCGGCGTAGCGCTGGCCTTCCTCCTCGGCGAAGCCGATCACTTCCAGGTGATACGGCAGGCGGCGGCCCAGGCGATGCAGTTCCCGCACGCACGCCATGGGCACGAAGATGCCCAGCCGGCCGTCGTACTTGCCGCCGTTGCGCACCGTGTCGTAGTGGCTGCCGGTCATCAGCGTGGCGGCGTCGGACCGCTCGGCGCGGTAGCGGCCGACCACGTTGCCGACGGCGTCGATCTCGACTTCGTCGAAGCCGCAGTCGCGCATCCAGTGGCTGATGCGCTGGGCGCAGGCGCGGTGCGCGTCCGTCAGGTAGGTGACGGTGAGCTGGCCCTGTTCGGCGTAGCCCGGATCGCTGTGGACGCTGAGCCGCTCATGCCAGTCCCAGATGTCGTTGCCCAGGCTCAGGTCCAGGCCGAACTTGTCGGCCAGGCGGATCTCGACGATGCGGTGGATGTTGCGCAGCGCCTCGCGGAATTCGACGTCGGGCGGATTGTCCAGCCGGCGCTCGAAGGTGGCGATGATCTGGCCGCGCGTCAGGCCGATGCCGCGCGGACCGCGCACGGCCAGGATGAAAGGAAAGCCGAAGCGGGCCAGATAGTCGGCGTTGAGCTGCCGCAGCCGCGCCAGTTCCTCGGGCGAGCAATGGGTCAGGCCGGCCTTGTCCTGCTCATTGGTGGATTCGGTCGTCAGGCTGTTGTCCTGCATGGCGCGGCCGGCCAGCTCCGGGTGGGCGCGGATCAGCGCCAGGCCGGCCTCGGCGTCGGCCTCGTCCAGCACGCGCCGCAGCGCGTCCTGCAACTGCGGCAGCGAACGGAACGGCCGCGCGGCCAGGGCCTGCCGGGCGATCCAGGGCGAATGCTCGTACAGGCCGTCGAGCATGGCCACGGCCTCGTCGGTCGTGGCGGCATTGAGCTGTTCCAGGGTGTAGGCCATGTGGGTCGGAGTCGACATCAACGGGTGGAGGGGAAGGGATGGATGGCGCGCCAGTGCCGGGCGATGTCCAGCCGGCGGCAGATCCAGACGCGGTCGCGCGCCGCGATGTAGTCCAGGAAGCGCTGCAGCGCCACGATGCGGCCCGGCCGGCCCAGCAGGCGGCAATGCATGCCGATGCTGAGCATCTTGGGAGCCTCGTCGCCTTCGGCGTAGAGCGCGTCGAAGCTGTCCTTCAGGTACTGGAAGAAGGGCTCGGCGTGGGAATAGCCCTGCGGCAGCGCGAAGCGCATGTCGTTGCAGTCCAGCGTGTAGGGCACGATCAGCTGCGGCACGACCTTGCCGTCGCTCCTGCGCACCTGCATCCAGAAGGGCAGGTCGTCGCCGTAGTAGTCGCTGTCGTATTCGAAGCCGCCGTAGTCGGCCACCAGCCGGCGCGTGCGCGGGCTGTCGCGGCCGGTGTACCAGCCCAGCGGGCGCGCGCCGGTCAGCTGCTCGATGGCCTGCATGCCCAGGAACATGTGTTCGCGCTCGGTGGCCTCGTCCACGTCCTGGTAATGCACCCAGCGCCAGCCGTGGCAGGCGATCTCGTGGCCCAGCTCGACGCAGGCCGAGGCCAGCTCGGGATGGCGCTGCAAGGCCATGCCCACGCCGAACACCGTCAGCGGCAGCCGCCGCTTCTCGAACTCGCGCAGGATGCGCCAGACGCCGGCGCGCGAGCCGTATTCGTAGATGCTTTCCATGGACAGGTGGCGGTCCGGGTAGCTGGCCGGATTGAACATCTCGGACAGGAATTGCTCGGAGCCCGGGTCGCCGTGCAGCACCGAGTTCTCGCCGCCTTCCTCGTAGTTCAATACGAACTGCACGGCGATACGCGCGCCGCCCGGCCAGCGCGCGTGCGGCGGATGGCGGCCGTAGCCGGCCAGGTCGCGGGGGTAGGGCAGCGTGGCGTCGTAGGTGTGCATGGAGGCGAGGGAGGAAGGATTGAAGGGGCGCGGGCAGAACGGGAGCGGCAACAGGCCGTTCCCGCCGGCGGGCCTAGCGCGTGGGCGCGCCCGCCTTGAACCAGGTGTCGATCAGCGCGCGTTCGTCGTCGGTCATGCCGGTGGAATTGCTCATCGGCATCACGCGCGACACCACCACCTGCTGGTAGATGGCCTGCGCGTGGCTGGCGATCTCCTGGGGCGAGTCCAGGCGCACGTTCTTCATCTGCACCTGCGCGCCGTGGCACAGCAGGCAGCGCTGTTCCACCACCTTCTGCACCCGCCCGAAATCCGCGCCGGGGGCAGGGGCGGCGGCCGCCGGCGGCACCACGGACGCGGCCAGCGTCGCGGCGGCCGATGGGGCCGGGGCGGGACGGTCGGCGCGGATCTCGGGGCGCGGCTCGGGGCGCATCCACATCAGCGTCAGGCCCAGCACGGCGACGCCCAGCAGCGCATAGCCCAGCGGATTGCGGGCGTTGCCCAGCTTGAAGCGGTGGCGCACCACGAAGAACTGGCGCACGGCCGCGCCGCCCAGCATGATCAGCAGCAGCACCAGCCAGTTCTGCGGATGGGTGTAGGTGACGCTGTAGTGGTTGCTCATCATGGCGAACACCACCGGCAGCGTGAAATAGGTGTTGTGCACGCTGCGCTGCTTGCCGCGCTGGCCGTGCACCGGGTCCACCGGCAGGCCGGCCTTCATCGCGGCCACGTTCTTGCGCTGGCCGGGAATGATCCAGAAGAACACGTTGGCGCTCATGGTGGTGGCCATCATGGCGCCCACCAGCAGGAAGGCGGCGCGGCCGGCGAACCAGTGACAGGCCAGCCACGAGGCCGCCGCGATGAACACCGCCACCAGCGCGCCGACGACGACGTCGCCGTGCCTGCCACGGCCGAACAGCCGGCAGATGCCGTCGTAGACCAGCCAGAAGACCACGAAGAAGGCCAGCGCGACGGCCACGGCGGTGCCGGGCTGCCAGTCCATCTTTGATCGGTCTATCAGGTAGGTGCTGGCGTTCCACAGGTAGGAAACGGTGAACAGCGCGAAGCCGGTCAGCCAGGTGCTGTAGCTTTCCCAGAACGACCAGTGCAGGTGCTCGGGCAGCCGCTTGGGCTGTACCGCGTATTTCTGCATGTTGTAGAAACCGCCGCCATGCACCGCCCATTGCTCGCCGCCGACACCCTTGTCCAGTGACTCCTGGTCGCGGGGCTTTTCCAGGCTGTTGTCCAGCATGACGAAGTAGAACGAGGCGCCGATCCAGGCGATCGCGGCGATGATGTGGGCCCAGCGCAGCAGCAGATTGACCCAATCCAGGTAATAGCCTTCCATTTACGCTCCCGCAGTGGGCAGAGCCGGCCATGGGCTCTGCCGCACTGCTTACCACCGCGGGCGCTGTAAGCAGAAAACAGATCGCGCACAAGGCCCGTCGGACCCCGCACCGCTGCGATCAAGATACGAAAATTGTATGCAAAGTGTGGCGACAAAACTACCCCCGCAGGCGTCCCGACGGCATCAGGAATACCCTGATCCGGGGCGCCTGCCACCCGGCGTCATGAGCCGCGATAGGTGGAGTAGCTCCAGGGGCTGACCAGCAGCGGCACGTGATAGTGCTGGTCCGTGTGCGCCACGCCGAAGTCCAGGCTGACCCGGTTCAGGAAGTTGGGTTCGGGCAGGGCCACGCCCCGCTGCCTGAAATAGCCGGCCACGTCGAAGACCAGCCGGTAGGTGCCGATCTTCAGGTCCTGCGCGGTGTACAGCGGCTGGTCGCTGCGGCCGTCGTGGTTGAGCGCGAAACGGCGGATCAGCGTGGCGTCGTCGCCCTGGGTGGCGTAGAGCGCCACCTCCATGCCCTGCGCGGGACACCCGTGCATGGTGTCGAGTACGTGCGTGGTCAAGCCCATCTTGTCTCCTTGGCTGGCCGCGGGATCGCGGCGCGAGCCATGTTTATATTTGATTTTTCAAGCGGTGGCGATGCGCAGCAGGTTGGTGGTGCCGGCCTTGCCGAAGGGCATGCCGGCGATGATCGCCAGCGTCTGTCCGGCGCTGCAGAAGCGCTCCTGCGTCGCCACGGCGCAGGCCAGGCGGGTGGACTGCGCGATGTCGGCCACGTCGTCCACGTGCACGGAATGCACGCCCCACACCAGCGTCAGCCGCCGCGCGGCCGCCAGGCTGGGCGTGAGGCTGAGCACCGGCGCCTCGGGCCGTTCGCGCGCCGCTCGCAGGCTGGTGGCGCCGGAACTGGTGAAGCAGACGATCGCGGCCGCCTTGAGCAGCGCGGCGGCGTGGCGCATCGCGCAGCACACGGCCTGGGCCGTGTCCGACTGACCCGGCACGGCGGGGGAATGCGATGCGTCGATCAGCTGGCGGTACTGCGGATCGGCCTCGGTGCCCTCGATGATGCGGCTCATCATCGCGACCGCGGTCTGCGGATGCTTGCCGGTGGCGGATTCGGCCGACAGCATGACGGCGTCCGCGCCGTCGTAGATGGCGGTGGCCACGTCGGAGGCCTCGGCGCGCGTGGGCACGGGGCTCTCGATCATGGATTCCAGCATCTGCGTGGCGACGATCACCGGCTTGCCGGCGCGGCGGCAGCCGCGCACGGCGTGCTTCTGGATCGCGGGCACCTGTTCGGCAGGCAGTTCCACGCCCAGGTCGCCGCGCGCCACCATCAGCGCATCGGCCTGGGCGATGATCTCGTCCTGCCGCTCGACCGCCGAGGGTTTCTCCAGCTTGGCGATGATGCGGGCGCGGTCACCGATCCGCTCGCGGGCCTCGATGATGTCCTCGGGCCGCTGCACGAAGGACAGCGCGATCCAGTCGGCGCCCAGCGCCAGCGCCGTGTCCAGGTCGCGCAGGTCCTTGGGCGTGAGCGCGGAAATCGGCAGCACCACGCCCGGCACGTTGACGCCCTTGCGTTCGGACAGCCGTCCGCCCACCAGCACCTGGGTATCCGCGCTGGCCGCGTCGCAGGCGTCGACGCGCAGGCGCAGGCGGCCGTCGTCCAGCAGCAGCTCGGCGCCGGGCACCAGCGCGGCGAAGATCTCGGGGTGGGGCAGGCAGACGCGGTCGGCGTTGCCGGGGCGCGGGTCCAGGTCCAGGCGGAAGCGCTGGCCGGGCTGCAATTGCGCCGGCCCCTGCGCGAAGGTGCCCACGCGCAGCTTGGGGCCTTGCAGGTCGGCCATCACGCCGATGGGGCGGCCGGTCTCGGCCTCGATTTCGCGCAGGATGGCCATGCGGACCGCATGATCCTCGGCGCTGCCGTGGCTGAAGTTCAGCCGGAACACGTCCACGCCGGCATGGAACAGGCTGCGGAGGGTGTCGCGGTCGCTGCTGGCCGGACCCAGCGTGGCGACGATCTTGGCGCGGCGGTTGCGGCGTAGGGACATGGCTCAGGTTCTCTGCGTGGAAGAGGGGGCGGGGGCTTGCGCGACGTCGGGCCAGGGGTCGCCGGGCTTCGCGTCGATAAGGATGGCGCGGAAATCGTTGACGTTGGTGCGCGTGGCGCCGGTCACGATCGAGGCGCCCAGCGCCTTGAAGAAACCGTGGCCGTCGTTGTCGGCCAGGGCCTGCGCGGGCTTGATGCCCAGCGCCCAGGCGCGCGCCAGCGTCTGCGGGCCGATGCGGGCGCCGGCGATGTCCTCGGCGCCGTCCACGCCATCGGTGTCGGCCATCAGGGCGTGGATGCGCGGATGGCCGCGCAGCGCCAGCGCCAGCGACAGCAGGCATTCGACATTGCGCCCGCCGCTGCCCTGGCCGCGCACGGTCACGGTGGTTTCGCCACCCGACAGCAGCACGCAGGGCGGGCGGAACGGCTGTTCGCGCTCGGCGGCCTGCAACGCGATGCCGGCCAGCACCTTGCCGACGTCGCGCGCCTCTCCCTCCAGCGCGTCGCCGAGGATGTGGGCGTCGTAGCCGGCCTGGCGCGCCACGGCGGCGGCCGCCTCCAGCGCCATCTGCGGCGTGGCCGCCATGCGGATCTCGGCGCGCGCCAGGCGGGGATCGCCGGGTTTGACGGACTCGGCGCGGCCCGAGCGCAGCGCGTCCAGCGCGGCCTCGGGCAGGGCGATGCCGTAGCGCTGCGCGATGTCCAGCGCGTCGGCGCAGGTGGTGGGATCGGCGCAGGTGGGGCCGGACGCGATGTCCAGCGGCCGGTCGCCCGGCACGTCGGACATCAGCAGGGTGATGACCCGCGCCGGATGGCAGGCCGCCGCCAGCCTGCCGCCTTTGATCGCGGACAGGTGGCGCCGCACGCAGTTCATCTCGCTGATGGTCGCGCCGCTGGCCAGCAGCGCGCGGTTGACGGCCTGCTTGTCCTGCAGCGTCAGGCCGTCCAGCGGCAGCGGCAGCAGGGCGGAGCCGCCGCCCGAGATCAGGCACAGCACGGTGTCTTCCGGGCGCAAGCCGCTCACCAGGTCCAGCATGCGGAGGGCGGCGCGCAGCCCGGCCTCGTCGGGCACCGGATGGGCGGCCTCGACGATCTCGATGCGCGCGCAGGGCGCCGCATAGCCGTGGCGCGTGACCACCAGGCCCGTCAGCGGCCCGTCCCAGCGGGATTCGACCGCCTGGGCCATCGCCGCCGAGGCCTTGCCGGCGCCGATGACGATGACGCGGCCGCCGCGCAGCGTGTCCGGCGTGGGCAGGTGCGCGGCCACGCAGCGCTCCGGCTGGGCGGAGGCGACCATGGCGTCGAACATGCGGCGCAGCAGGGCGTCGGGACTGTGCATGGCTCAGGCCTGCTGGCCGATCTCGAAATTGGCCAGCTTCTCCAGCGCGCGCACCAGCGCCGAATGATCCCAGGCCTTGCCGCCGTGCGCGGCGCAGGCGTTGAACATTTCCTGGGCCGTGGCGGTGTTGGGCAGCGATACGCCCAGCGCGCGGGCGCTGGACAGCGCCAGGTTCAGGTCCTTCTGGTGCAGCTCGATGCGAAAGCCCGGATCGAAGCTGCGCTTGATCATGCGCTCGCCGTGCACTTCCAGGATCTTGCTGGACGCGAAGCCGCCCATCAGCGCCTGGCGCACGCGCGCCGGGTCGGCACCGGCGCGCGCCGCGAACAGCAGCGCCTCGGCCACCGCCTGGATGTTCAGGGCCACGATGATCTGGTTGGCCACCTTGGCGGTCTGGCCGTCGCCGTTGCCGCCCACCAGGGTGATGTTCTTGCCCATCAGATCGAACAGCGGTTTCACGCGTGCGAAGACCGCCTCGTCGCCGCCGGCCATGATGGACAGCGTGGCGTTGCGGGCGCCGACCTCGCCACCGGAGACCGGCGCGTCCAGGTAGTCGCAGCCCAGCGCGCGGATCTTCTCGGCAAAGCGCTTGGTGGCGATCGGCGAGATCGAGCTCATGTCGACCACGGTCTTGCCCTCGGCCAGGCCGGCGGCGATGCCGTGCTGCGCGAACAGCGCGGACTCCACGTCGGGCGTGTCCGGCACCATGATGAAGACGATGTCCGAGCGCTCGGCCACGTCGCGCCCGTTCAGGCAGGACACGGCGGTGGTCTCGGCGATCTCGCCGGGCAGCTTGCCCAGCGTGTGCACGTAGAGCTGGTGGCCGGCGCGGGCCAGGTGCCCGGCCATGGGCGCGCCCATGATGCCCAGGCCGACGAAACCGATCTTGAGCGGCGATGCAGTCATTGCTTGTCTCCTGCGGAAGGGAAAACGCGTGTTGTTGTGAAGGCGGAGCCGGACGGGCGTCACCGCGCCAGCGCTTGCCGCCAGCCCAGGCCGGCGGCCGTGGTGGTGGCGGGCTTGTATTCGCAGCCGACCCAGCCGGCGTAGCCGAGCCGGTCCAGCAGGGCGAGCAGATAGGGATAGTTGATCTCGCCGGTGCCGGGCTCGTTGCGGCCCGGGTTGTCGGCCAGCTGCACATGGCGGATCAGCGGGAAGTACTGGCGCAGCGTGGCCGCCAGCTCGCCCTCCATGCGCTGCGCGTGATAGATGTCGTACTGCAGGAAGGCGTTGTCGGCGCCGGTCTCGGCCAGGATGGCGGCGGCCTGGGCCGTGCGGTTCAGGTAGAAGCCGGGAATGTCCAGGGTGTTGATCGGCTCGATCAGCAGGTTCAGGCCCGCCCGCTTCAGGGCGCTGGCCGCATGGCGCAGGTTGTCGATGAAGGTGGCGCGCAGGCGCGCGTCCTCGACGCCGGCGGGCGCCTTGCCGGCCAGGCAGTTCAGCTGCTTCACGCCCAGCGCCTGGGCGTACTCGATGGCGCGGCCGACGCCGGCGCGGAATTCCTCGACCCGGTCCGGATGGCAGGCGATGCCGCGCTCGCCGGCATCCCAGTCGCCGGCCGGCAGGTTGTGCAGCGCCAGCTGAAGACCGTAGTCGTCGAGCCGGCGGCGGATTTCCGAGGCGGGCCAGGCGTAGGGGAACAGGAACTCGACGGCCTCGAAGCCGTCCTCGGCGGCGAGGGCGTAGCGGTCCAGGAAGGGGACTTCGGTGTACAGCATGGTCAGGTTCGCGGCGTAGCGGGGCATGGAACTCTCACTGAATCAACATGGCGGGAAACGGAATGCGGCCGTCCTTGGGGTCCGGCCCTAGGCCAGCAGGCCGGCCTCGGCCAGGCCCTTGGCGCCTTCGGGATGGCGGCAGTCGATGTCCTCGAACTCGACGATGTTGTCGATCTCGGTGCCCATGGCGATATTGGTGACCCGTTCCAGGATCACTTCCACCACCACCGGCACGCGGTGCTTGCGCGCCAGCGCCTGCGCCTCCAGCAGCGAGGCCCGCAGCTTGCCCGGGTCGGTGACGCGGATCGCCTTGCAGCCCAGGCCCTGGATCACCTGTACGTGGTCCACGCCGTAGCCCCGCAGCGCGGGGTCCGAGACGTTCTGGTTGTCGAAGGCCAGCTGCACGCAGTAGTCCATCTCGAAGCCGCGCTGGGCCTGGCGGATCAGGCCCAGGTAGCTGTTGTTCACCAGCACCTGCACATAGGGCAGGTTGAACTGCGCGCCCACCGCCAGCTCCTCGATCATGAACTGGAAGTCGTAGTCGCCGGACAGGCCCACCACCATCCGCGACGGATCGGCCGCGACCACGCCCAGCGCGGCCGGCACGGTCCAGCCCAGCGGGCCGGCCTGGCCGCAGTTGATCCAGCGGCGCGGGCCGTAGACGTGCAGGAACTGCGCGCCGGCGATCTGCGACAGGCCGATGGTGGACACATAGATCGTGTCGCGGCCAAACGCCGCGTTCATTTCCTCGTAGACGCGCTGCGGTTTGATCGGCACGTTGTCGAAATCCGTCCGGCGCAGCATCAACCGCTTGCGCTCGGCGCAGCGCGCCGCCCAGTCCGTGTAGTCGCGCAGCCGGCCGGCGGCCTTGCGCTCGCGCGCCACCTCGATGAACAGCGCCAGCGCCGCCCCGGCGTCCGACACGATGCCCAGGTCCGGGTTGAAGACGCGTCCGATCTGCGTGGGCTCGATATCCACGTGCACGAACTTCCTGCCGCGCACATAGGTCTCGACGGAACCGGTGTGGCGGTTGGCCCAGCGGTTGCCCAGGCCCAGCACGAAATCGCTGGCCAGCAATGTGGCGTTGCCGTAGCGGTGGCTGGTCTGCAGGCCGCACATGCCAGCCATCAGCGGATGGTCGTCGGGTATCGCGCCCCAGCCCATCAGCGTGGGGATGACCGGCACGCCGGTCAGTTCGGCCAGCTCCACCAGCTGCGCGGACGCGTCGGCGTTGATGACGCCGCCGCCGGCCACGATCAGGGGCCGGTCGGACGCGGCCAGCATGTCCAGCGCCTTCTCGACCTGCTTGCGCGTGGCGCGGGGCTGGTACACCGGCAAGGGTTCGTAGGTGTCGATATCGAAATCGATCTCGGCCATCTGCACGTCGAAGGGCAGGTCCACCAGCACCGGGCCGGGGCGGCCCGAGCGCATCAGGTGGAATGCCTGCTGCAGCACGCGCGGCACCAGCGCCGGCTCGCGCACGGTGACCGCCCACTTGGTCACCGGCTTGGCGATGGACTCGATATCCACCGCCTGGAAGTCCTCCTTGTACAGGCGGGCGCGCGGCGCCTGGCCGGTGATGCACAGGATGGGGATGCTGTCGGCACTGGCCGAGTACAGCCCCGTGATCATGTCGGTGCCGGCCGGCCCCGAGGTGCCGATGCACACGCCGATATTGCCGGCCTGGGCGCGGGTATAGCCCTCGGCCATGTGCGAGGCGCCCTCGACGTGGCGCGCCAGCACATGGGCGATGCTCTGCCGCTCGCGCAGGGCCGCGTAGAACGGGTTGATGGCGGCGCCCGGCACGCCGAACGCCTGCGTGACGTTTTCCTTTTCAAGAACCAGCACGGCGGCCATTGCCGCCCTCATCTTGGCCATGCGCATCTCCTGCGGTGCCGACTAGGGGTGGGACAGATGGTCCCAAGTCGGGCCCGCTGGCGGAAGACGGGTATGGCGAATGACGCTTATTCCGTGGTGGAATACCGGATCGGAGGCTACTCGGACTCTAATCGCGACATGGATCGGATCAAAGCGCTACGCCTGTTCACCCGGGTGGTGGACCTGGGCTCCTTCAGTCGCGCCGCGCTCGAGCTGGGCATCGGCCAGCCCGCGGCGACCAAGCAGGTCGCCCGCATGGAGCAGGAGCTGGGCGCGCGCCTGCTGCATCGGTCCACGCACGGCGTGTCGCCCACCGACGTCGGCATCCGCTACTACGAGAAGTGCAAGCTCATCGTGCACCACGACGAGGAAGCCCGCTCCGTGGCCGCGCTGACGCAGTCGCAGGTGCAGGGGACGTTGCGCATCAGCACCTCGGTCGCCTTCGGTCGCCGCGTGCTGGCGCCGATGGTGCTGGACTTCATGCGCGACCATGCGCTGCTGACGGTGGACCTGAGCTTCGACGACCGCTACGTCAACCTGGTCGAGCAGGGCGTGGACGTGGCGGTGCGCATGGGCCGGCTGGCCGATTCCTCGCTGGGTGCGACCTACCTGGGCAACAGCCCCTGGGTCGTGGTCGCGTCGGCTGCCTACCTGGAACGGCGCGGCGCGCCCGTCCGGCCCGAAGCGCTGGCCGATCACGCGGCGCTGGTCTACAGCACCGCGCAGGGCGACGCCATCTGGCATTTCGCCGGCAGCGGCGCGCAGACGCTGGCTATTCCGGTGAAGGAACGGCTGCGCTCGAACAATCTGTCCGTGCTGCTGGATGCCGCCCGCGACGGCTTCGGCATCGCCGTGCTGCCGCGCTATGTGGCCGACGAAGACCTGCGCCGGGGCGCCATCTTGCCGCTGCTGGAGGATTGGCGTCTGCCGGGGCAGGAGATCCACGCGGTGTACCCGTCGCCGCGCATGGTGCCGGCCAAGGTGCAGGAACTGGTCGCGTGGCTGAAGGGCAGGTTCAGGGACGAGTGGTGGCGCGCGGACGTGCGCGGCGCGGCGGCTGGGCCTGCGGCCGGAGCAGGTATAGTCCGGGGCAGTTGAAACAACGCCTGGAGCATCTGTGGCTGGATTGGACGACACGCGCGGCGCCGGCGCGACCTGTGATTTTCTCGCGGCCTTGCCCGTCTCGGACGGCATGGTCAGCATCCGCCCCATGTCCGCCGAGGATGCGGCGGCCTATGCCGCAGGCACGGATGACGAGCTGGTGCAGCGCTACGCTCATCTCCCCTTGAAGCAATACACGCCGGAGCTCGTGCGCGATCTGATCGACGGCGTGATCGCGGACGGTCTGCGCGAGGGAACGCTGGCGGTGCTGACCATCGCCGACGCGGCATCGGATGCGTTCCTGGGCAGCCTGGTGATCTTCGACGTCAGCGCCGAGGACGCCGAGGTCGGCTATTGGATCGCGCCGCAGCATCGTGGACGGCAGGCGTCGGGGCGGGCCCTGGCGCTGGCGATGGAATTGGCGCGCGGCCTGGGCCTGAAGCGCTTGCGCGCGCGCACGGTGCGCGAGAATCCCGCGTCCGAGCGCGTGCTGGTGCGGGCGGGATTCGCGCAGGCGGGCGAGGCGCGGCCGGCGCTCACGCCGTCAGGGAAGACCGAAATGAGCGTGAACTATTGCGCCGAACTGAGGGCGTGAGTCTTGCAGTCGAGCCGGCCGCGTAGGGCGATAGGAAATCCTGGTCGTTGCCGCGGAGCCATCCTGGCCCGTGCTCAGGCCAGGAATTGCTCGATGGCGGCGGCAAACGCCGCAGGATTGTCGAGCATCATCAGATGCCCGCTCCGGGCAACCGTGAAATCGCCCGCGCATTTCTCCAGGGCCCAGTCGGGCACGTTCCAGCCCGCGCGGGAATGCTCTCCGGCAAGCAGATACACGGGATGCCGGTCGAATACCGCCTCGACCAGAGCGGGATACGCATCGCTTCCCGTCGTCGCCACCACGGATTGACCCATGGCGCGCAGCGTGGCGGCGGGCTGGTGGGCCAGCCAGCGGGCGGCAATGCCGCCGAGATCCGGCGCGGGCGCGTGGACGGACTTGCTGATCCACGCCAGCGGATCGGCGCGAAAGCCCGCCAGCATGGCCTCGGCCTCGGCCGGGCTCATGCGTCCGACCGAGGCGGACCAGAAGGCGTCATCCAGCGTGAAGTTGCCTTCAACGTTGATGATCTTGCGGACGCGCTCGGGATGGGCTTGCGCGAACAGCATCGCGACCGCTCCGCCAACGGAGTGGCCAACGACGTCGACGGAGGCACCGCCGAAGCGGGCATCCACGAAGGCCCGCAGATGCGCTACCTGGCCGGGAAGGGAGATGCGACCCGGCGCGACGGTCTGATACTGGCCGTAGCCGAGCAGGTCGGGCGCGGCGCGCAACGTGTCAGGCCCGATGACATCGAATGTGCCGATGAAGCCATGAACGAAAATGACGGGAGTGGTGTTGCGCATGTCGGCCTGATGGGGGGAACGGCGATGGGAGTCCTGTCGCAGGTTTTACCATGGCCCGTTGCCGTGGCGAGGACGCGCGGCACGGCAGCTTTCATGGCGCTTCGGCATGGGCGGCCGTCCGGCCGTCCATGCGGGCAATGCCGGACGCATTCCGCTGGCCGAGCAGCAGCCGCCTGAGCAAAGTCAGATGCGGAAACTCCACCAGCATGCCGATGATGAGCGCGGCGTAGATCAAGGGTTGGCCGGGCAGGGCGGCGATGGTCACAGCCAGCATCAGCGGGGCGTTGCGGGCGGCGATGCTCATCGTGAGCAAGGCGTGGTCGGGGTAGGGCAGGCGCGCCAGCCGGCTGATGCCTTCGCCCAGGAAATACGTCAGGACGAAGAACAGGAAAACGGCCAGCAGGATCCAGGCGAACAGGCCGCGATGCTCCAGGATGACCGCGACATGGGCGGCGAAGATCTGCATGACCAGCGCCGCGATCAGCCAGGGCGTCAGGCGGTCCACGCAGGCAAGCAGGCGTTCGAGGCGCGCCTGGCCGAGCAGCCGGCGCAGGCCGAGATGCGCCAGCACGGCCACGGCGAGGGGGACGAGGAACCCGTGCAACAGCGTGTCGGCCATGACGCCGGCGTCCACCTCGGCCGCGCTGCGCGTGTAGAGCTGCAGAAAGACGGGGTACAGCAGCAGCTGCATGGCGATGTTGACGGGGATCAGCGCCGCGCCCAGCGCCACGTTGCCGTGGGCCAGCCGCGTGAAGCCGAGGAACCAGTCGGTGCAGGGCGCCATGAAGTAGATCATCAGCCCGGTCATGAACAGCGGCTGGGATGGCAGCGCGACGGACGCGATGACGTGCCCGATGGCGGGGACCAGCAGGTAGTTGGCCCCCACGATCAGCGCCATGACCCTTGCGTTGCCCCGCAGGCGCGCCAGGGCGTCGAAGCGCGCGCCGAAAAAGAGCAGGCCCACCAGGGCGAGCAGCGTGCGATCGACCTGGTCGCCCAGGGCGGCGCCGGCCTCGGGCTAGGCATGGCCGACGAGCGCGCCGGCGAGAATGGCGCCTGCCAGCAGCAGCGAAATCCATCCCGAGCGCAGCAGGCGCGCGTACGCCATCAGCATTCGCAGCCCTCGCAGCATTCGCTATTGCCGAAGGGGCCCCAGGCGCCGCCGGGGGATTGCAGCGCACCGATGTCCTTGTCCAGGCATTGGGCGATGCCCTGCGCGATCATGGCGAAGCGCTGGCGGAACTTGTAGATGAAGCAATAGATGCGCTGGTCGTGCCGCACTTGCGGGCCGACCAGGAACAGGCCGGGCGTGATGGTGGATTCGTCGGCTTCCGTCAGCAGCACCCGGCCATCGTCGTCCCAGGCCCACAGGCCCGCGATCTGCCGCGCGCCGCCGCCCTTGGCGAAGCCGGTGCCCAGTATCGGCGCCTGTCGCTCATCCCAGTAGCGGCCATCGCCCGCGTGGATGCGGAAGCCGCCTTTCTCGTGCCGTGTCACGCCGATCACATCGACGCCAAAGACGATCTCCAGCCGGCCGCTGTCGGCCGCGTCGTAGAGCCGCTGCCGGCTGTAGGGCGACAGCGACAGGCTGGGATCGTGAGCGGCCTGTTGATCCCATGTGGGTTTGCGGACCAGCAGCCGGACCTCGCGACCCAGCCTGGCCAGGTTGATGGCCGCGTCCACGCCGCTTTCATAGCCGCCGATCACGGTATAGCGGTGGGCATCGAAGTGGTTCCAATCGGCCACCAGCGCATAGTGCGGGCACCATGCGGCGCCGGGAAAGGGCGTCAGATCGGGAAACTGGAATTCGCCGGTCGCCCAGATCAGGAAGCCGGCCCGCAGCGTGCCCTTCGGCGTATCGAGCAGGAAGCCGCCGCCCGGAACCGGGTGGACGGCCGCGATCTTGCAATAGCTGGCGACCGGCAGCGCATGCCCCTGGGCGACGAAGGCCAGATAGTCGGCGTACTGGGCGCCGCTCGGGTGCTCGGCGCCGCTGAGGATCGCGGGCGAACTCGGTTCGTTGACGGCGTTCAGGTCCGCCAGCCCGAAGGGATTGCTGTGAAAGGATGGCGTGATGAAGCGCGTTTGCACGGGCCAGCGCCGGAACGACTCGCCGATCCTGCCGGCCTCGAACACGCCGAAGTTCAGTCCCGGCACCTTTTGCAGCGCCAGCGCCATGCCGATGCCGGCCGCGCCGGCGCCGACGATGGCCACGTCCAGGTCACGCATCAGGCGTTCCGGTTCCTGGCGCCGCCCTGGCGGGCCTTGAAGCGTGGATTGGATTTGCAGATGACGTAGATCCGGCCGCGACGGCGCACGACCTGGCAGTCGCGGTGGCGGGTCTTGGCATCCTTCAGCGAGGACAGCACTTGCATGAGGGGCTCCTTTTTGTTCGGGTCAGGGAAAACGGACTACAGGATGGCTTCATGAAATGTGTGTTCCGGGCCGTCGGCCAGGCGTGCATTCGTTTGTATGATTAATGTTATAACATATCAAATCATGGCCGAGGCAGATATCGGGAGCAAGCAGCGATGATTCCCCAGACGTTTGAACAGTGGCGGCATTGCATCGTCGTCGACTGCGGCCTGGCCCTGAGCCAGGCTTATGTGTCGGAGCGTATAGCCGCGTGGCGCGATGGCGGCAGCGTGGAGACGGCCCGGTTCCGGCGCCTCTATGGAGACGAGCACTGGCGCTCGGTCCTCGGTTGGTTCGAACGCGCGGCCCGTGAGCTGGGCCACGACGTTGCAGGGCCGTGACAGGCTATCCGGCCGGGCCGTTCAACCGCCCGTCCCGAACGTCACCACATCCTCCGACCGTCGTCCCAGCGCGGACAGCAGGCCGTCCAGCGCCGCGCGTTCCGCTACGCCCGCCTTGGCGGCATAGGTCGCGCGCCCCTGGAACTTCGCGCCGCGCGGGTTCAGGCTGCCCTGGCCGCTGACGTCCAGCAAGCCGCTTTCCGTGCTCAAGGCCAGCGCGGCGCCGGACTTGCCATCGCCTTGCAGACGCAACACGTAGCTGCCCACCGGATTGACCGGCGCCAGCGCGGTGGCGGCATCGCGCCAGCGCAGTTCGGCCAATGGCCCGGCGGGCAGGCGGCCGCCCAGCGGCAGCGTTTGCCACCTGAGTTCCAGCGTGCCTTGCGGCGCCAGCGTGTTCCAGGGCGCGCCCAGCGCCGACAGCGCGGCGGCCGGCGCGCGCACTGATTGCGCCGACAGCGTGGTGCCGGTCCAGCCGGGGCTCAGCCGCAGCGGGCCTTGCAGCCAGGGATGGCGCAGTTCCATTTCCAGCGTGCGCCAATGCCATTGCCATTGCAGGGCCTGCGGCAGCATGCGGCGCGCGCCGGGTGGGCCCAGCGCGATCCAGGCGCTGCCGTTCCAGATGGTGCCGCCGGCGTCGGCCAGGCTGACGATGCCGCCTTGCGGCGCGGCCAACAGCAGCCAGCGGGCTGGCAGCGCGGCCAGCGCCGCCAGCAGCGCGGCGACGGAACAGGCCAGGGCCAGGACCAGGCCGCGCCGGGAAGGGCGGGGCAAGGCCATCAGGACGCCTGTCCGGCGGCGGGCGCGAGCGTGACGCGGCCGTTGACCAGGCCCGGCAGCGGACGGCCGTGAGGATTGGCGGCGCGCTCCAGTTCCGCGCCGGCCACCGTCAGGCCCCAGTCGCGGCTGGCGCCGTCGAGCCAGTTCATCAGCACCGATGATGGCGCCTGGCGCACGTGCAGGACCAGCGCCGGGGATTTGCCTTCGGCCGGTTCCAGCTTCCATTGCTCGGCCGACAGGCCCGCGCGCGTCAGGCTGGCGGCCAGTTCCTCGGCGGCCGGCATGGCGCTGGAGGCGGCGGGCGCGCGACGGCGCAACAGGTCGGCCTGGGCGGTCAGGTCGGCCACCTGCGCGGCCTGGGCGCGCAGCTTCGGCAGTTCGTCGCGGTATTGATTCAGCGTCTTCAACGGCGGTTCGATCAGCAGCGTCCAGGTCAGCGCGGCGCCCAGCACGGCGCCGGCGCACAGGACCAGGCGGCGTTCGCGCGGCGCCAGCGCCTGCCAGCGTTGGCGGGCGCGGTTGGCGACGGGGGCGTAGCGTTGCTGGCTGGCGCGCCAGGATGCGTGGAGTTTTTCGATGAGGTTCATGGTTGGGCCGGCGTGATGCGCCAGGTGGCGTCCTTGTCGCCGCGTTCGAGTTTCAGGCCCAGCGCGGCGGCCTGTTGCACCAGCGCGGGCGTTTCGGCCACGCGCTGCGCCTGTTCGCCGGCATCGGCCAGGGTCAGCGTGAGGGCGTGGTCGGCGTAGGACAGGCGCGCGACGCGGTCTGCGGCGAAGGGCATGGCCTGGGCCGTGGCGCGCGCCAGCGGCAGGAAGTCGCCGGCCGACGACGAGCCTTGCCTGGCGAGCAGCGCGTCCAGTTCCTGGCGCGCCTGGCGCGCGGCATCCAGCACCACGGGCAGCTTGGGGTAGGCCTTCTGCACTTGTTCGCGCATCTGTGTTTGCAATGAGCGCGCCTCGCCGCGCAGCTGCGCGGCGTACAGGTTCAGGCCGCCTAGCCAGATCGCGCAGGCGATCGCGGTCCAGCGCCAGACCGGCCGCCAGCGCGAGACGCGGGTCGGCGCCCATTGCGGCGTGGCCAGCGACCAGGACGGCGCGGCGGCCTGCCAGCGCGGATCGCCGGGTTCGCGCAGCGGGGCGTCGGCCACGGGTTCCAGCGTCTGCGGCGCGATCAGGGCGCGCACGCGCAGCCCGTGTTCGCCCAGCAGCGCCCAGGCGCGCCGCAGCGGCTCGCGCGGCGTCCAGGCCAGCGCCACGCTGCCATCGGCCGCGCGCGGGCCGTGGCCGATGGCCAGGTCGTCCATGTCGCCCAGGATCATGGGTTCCAGCACGCTGCGCACGGCGGCGGCCTGGCGCGCCTTCGGCAGGGCGGGGATCTGCAGCGAGGACGCGATCACGTCCTCGGGATGCAGCACCGCCTCGCAGGCCGGTTGCGCATAGGCCTGGCCGAGCGCGCGCAGCGCCAGCTCGCCCTGCCGCGCGCAACGGCCGAGCCGGTCGAACCAGGCATAGGGCAGCGGCGTGTCCGCGCCCAGCGTGGCCAAGGGGGGAAGGGCGATGCGCAAGGTGTTCTTCAATTGTCTTCTCTCATCCAGACGGTCGCGGGCGCCGCGCCGGGCGTCGCGCGCAGCAGCGCCTGCGCGGTGAGGCGGGCGCGTTCGTAGACCACCACGCCGCGCGCCATGAACCAGCCGCTGGCGGTGACGACGGCGGGCGGCGTGCCCTTGAAGCCGGCGCCCGCCAGGCGGTTGGCGAAGTCGCCGCCGTTGTTGAAGGCGTTGCCCCGGTCGCGCTCGCCGGCGATGGCGCGGGCCTGGCTGATCGACAGGCCAGACGCCAGCGCGGCGATGACTTCGGGCGGGGCGGTGTTGACGTTGACCTGCGTGTTCGCGGGCAGCAGCGTCATGGTGCGTTCCATTTCGTCGCGCACGGCGGGATCCAGGCCCAGCGCGGCGCCCAGTTCCTGCACGCCGCGCGGCAGCGGCGCGCGGGCGGGCGGCTGCGCGGCGGCAGGGGGCGCTTCGGCGGGCTGCGCCGGCGGCTGGCCCATGGCCACGATGTCGATGATGCGCGGCGCCAGCGTGTCCGGCAGGCGCAGCAGGCCCAGCAGCCGCAGCAGCACCTGTTCCTCGGCCGGCTGCGGCACGCCGGCGCGCGCCAGGTTGTACAGGTTGTACTTGCCCTGTTCGTCCTCCAGCCCGCCGGAGAACACGGCCACCCGCTCGTCGCCGGGACGCTCGATGCGCGTGTCCAGGATGGGGGTGGCCCAGATCTGGTCCTTGCGCGTGACCGCCTCGCGCTTGCCGTGGTCGCGCACCACCAGCCGAGCCTAATCGATGCCGCCGGCCAGCAGCATGCGGGCCTGCAGGCGTGACTGCTCGTTCTCCAGCCGCCGCACGCTGGCGGTCTGGCGCTGGAACAGGCTGGTGGTCAGCGCCGCCACGATGGCGACGATGATGAGCGCGCTGATCACGGCGGCGCCACGCTGATCGCGCCGGGGCGGGGCGGGGATGGGGCGAGAAATGGGGCAGATCATGGCAGCTCCATCACGCGCGAATAGCGTTGCGGGGCCTGCGCGTCGCCGCGCTGCACGGTGACTTCGAGGCCGGTCGCGGCGGTGGCCGACGCGGCGCGGGCGGCCTCGGCCCAGCCGGTGCCGGGAATCCAGACGCGCAGCGTCATGCTGCTGGCGCCGGGCAGCAGCAGCGCGCCGTCGCCGACCGGCGGCAGCGGGCCGCGCGCGGACGCGGCGCCGCTGGCGCGCCACAGGCCATCGGGACGCACGCGCCATTGCACGCGCTGCCACAGGCCGGGGCTGTCCGGATGCGGGCGCAGGATCTCCAGCACGGCGCCGCCGCTGGGCGGGCGCAGCAGGCGCACGCCGGCCGACAGCGCGACCGCGTCGCCGCCGGCGGGATCGAAGACCGGGCCGTCGTAGGACAGCTCCACGTCGCGGCCCAGCTGGCCCAGGCTGCGCACGATGGCGTCGGTGTCCTCGGCCTGCGATTCGATCCAGTCGCGCGCGCTGGAGACGCTGGCCAGGCCGCGCCATGAGATCAGGCTGACCAGCGCCATCAGCGCCAGCGCAACCAGCACTTCGATCAGCGTGAAGCCGCGCTGGGCGCGGCGGGCGGGCGGCGCTCTCATCGCAGGCTCGACAGCAGCCCGTCCAGCTGCGCCAGCGCGCCGCCGCGCGGCGCATCCGCGTCGCGCACGCGCACGGAGACCTGGCGGAAGCTGCGGTTCATGGAATTGGTGAAGACCAGTTCGCACTCCAGCCGCAGTCCGCCTTGCGGACAGGGCTGGGTGCGCGAGCCGGCCGCGGGCAGGGTCTGTTCCAGCCGCAGCTGCACCAGCGCGTTCTGTGCGGCGATCAGGGCCAGCGCCTTGTCCTGCAGGGCGCGGTTGTTGGCCGCCATCAGGCCGGTGGCGCGCAGCGCGGCGGCCAGCGCGACCGCGATGATGGCCAGCGCCACCAGCACCTCGATCAGGGTCAGGCCGCGCTGGCGGCGCAGGCGCGTGCGGCCTGTTTGACGCGCGCGGCGCATGTCAGCGGACTTCATAGCGGCCGGCGGCGTCGCGCAGCAGCGTCACGCTGGCTTCACCCGCGCGCAGATGCAGGACGAGCGGATCGGCGACCCACTCGGTGTTGAAGACCAGCGGCCGGGATGGATCGAGCCGGATGTCCACGGATCCGGCGCTCCAGCGCGCCGGGCGCAGGATCGGATCGCGTTCCAGCCTGTCGGCGGGCGCGGCGGCATGCGTGGACGCGGCCGGCTCGTCGGCGCGGCCGGGCCGCTCGAAGGACCAGCCCTGCGCGTCGGCCAGCCAGCGGATGGGGCGGCCGTCGCTGCGGGCCTCGCCCTGGGCCACCGCGAAGGCGTCGGCCAGGCGCTGGGCATCGGCGCGCAGCCGGTTGTCGCCCCGGCCCACGGACAGACTGACCAGGCTGGCGGCGATGGCGACGATCACCAGCGCGACCAGCACCTCGACGAGCGTGAAGCCGCGCTCAGAGTTCCCAGGAGCCGATGTCGGCATCGCCGCCTTCTCCGCCCGGCTTGTTGTCGGCGCCGAATGAGAACACATCGATGTCGCCCTTCACGCCGGGGCTCAGGTATTGATAGGGATGGCCCCAGGGATCGTTGGGCAGCTTGTCCAGGTAGCCGCGCCAGTTGGCCGCGCCTTCGGGTTTTTCGACCAGCGCGCGCAGGCCCTGGGTCGTGGTCGGATAGCGGCCGTTGTCGAGCCGGTAGAGCTTGAGCGCCTGCATGATGCCGGCGATGTCCTGGCGCGCGGCGACCTGCCGGGCCTGATCGGGCCGGTCCAGCACGCGGGGCACGATCAGGGCCGCCAGGATGCCCATGATGACGATGACCACCATGATCTCGATCAGGGTGAACCCCCGCTGGCGGGCGGGCAGGCGTGCTGATTTACGCACTTTACAACTCCGGTTTGAACGCGAAGCCAGGAATTATGAATATGAAATATTACAGAAATCCTGTGACGTTGCCCGGCATCGCGACGTCGCTCAGCGGGCTGGCGTGATCGCGGCGGGCGCGGGGGGCATGGCAGGCGCGGGCAGGCGGCTGCTGCGCCCGCCTTGCTCGACGATCACGGCGTCGGCCTCGACGCCGCGCAGCGCGATGCCGGGCACGATCTCGTCGCCCAGACGCCAGGCCGAAGGCGGTCCGCCGTCCACGCTCAACACGGCCGCGCCTTCGGCGCCGGCGATCACGCCCAGCACGCTGATCTGCGTGCGCAAGATTTCGTCCTTGCCGAACCACAAAGCCACCGCGCCGTTGTCCGGCGCGCGCGGCGTGGCGGGCGCCAGCGCCGGCGGCATGGCGGCTGGACGCGGCGCGAACAGCGTCGCGCCCCACAGGCCGATGCCGGCCGCGGCGGTCAACATGGCAAGCACGCGCAGCAAGGCGGGCTTGGAGGGCAGGGCGGGACGCAAGGACGGCATGAAGTCGGGCGGCTCGGCAAGGCGCGGCGGTGTGGCGATGCAGGCAACTATAGCGGTTCTTGATGACAAGCGAACGGTCCGGCCGCGCCGGGCGCGTGAAGCAAAAAATCCTGATCCGTCGATCAGCGAATCTTCCTTACCCTTAACTGACCTTTCACCTTGGGGCCGCACCATGTCGGCCATCACATCAGTGTGCTGTCACAAGGGAAAGAACCATGCAATTGAAGAACTGGAAGCGATGGAGCGTCGCGCTCGCGATGCTGGGATCGCTTGCCGCCTGCGGCGGAGACAACGGCGACGACGAGGCCGCCCCCGTCGCGCCGCCGCCGACCAAGCCCGATCCGGTCGCGGCCACCAAGGTGCTGTTCGTCGGCGTCGATGGCGCGACCTATGACGCCTGGCATCGCGGCGTGGCCGACAAGTCGCTGCCGGGCCTGGCCCAGCTGACGCTGTCGCGCGCCTGGACCGGCGGCGTGAACGGCGCCCCGACGCAGCAGCCCACGCTGCCGGCGGCGGGCTGGGCCACGCTGCTGACCGGCCAGTGGGCCGATCAGCACGGCGTGCGCGCCGATACGTCGGGCCAGGCCATCAAGACCGCGACGCTGTTCGCGCGCCTGAAGCAGGCCAAGCCCGCGCTGCGCAGCGCGGCGGCGTTCAATTCGACGGATGTGGCGGGCCTGTTCGCCGCCGACGGCAAGGCCGGCAACCTGCTGAGCCTGAGCGACTGCGCCGGCGCCGACGACTGTGTCGCCTCGCAGGCGCGCGACCGCATCAATGAAGGCTATGACGTGGTGGTGGCCCAGTTCGGCGGACCGGCGCGCGTGGCGGCCGAGTCGGGCTTCGGCGCCGGCTACGACGCCGAGCTGCGCAAGACCGACGCGGCCGTGGCGGCGCTGCTCAAGCAGATAGCCGAGCGCCGCGCGCAGAACCCGAAGGAAAACTGGCTGCTGGTCGCCACCAGCGCCTACGGCCTGGGCAGCTCGGGCCGGCCGAGCGCCGTCGACAGCACGCCGGTGTCGCAGAACAAGACCGTGCCGCTGGCGATGAACATCGCCATGCTGGGCGGCCGCGCCGACGATGCTTCCTACGACGGCCGCTGGGACTCGGGCTGGTACGACCTGCCGAGCGCGGCCGATGTCGCGCCCACGGTGCTGGGCTACCTGGGCGCCTTGCCCGCCGCCGACAAGAACGACCTGGCGGGTTCGACACTGTCGGGCGCCGCTTCGGTGCGCCGCACATCGGTGCGCACGTCCATGGACAACAAGCGCGTGGCGTTGAACTGGGTGCGCCTGGGCGATGCCTCGGGCGAAATCACGATCACCCGCGACGGCGCCAAGATCGCGACGCTGCCCGCCATGGCGACGCAGTACGAGGACAGCGGCTTCACCTTCACCGAGGAAGGTACGCACGTGCTCAATTACGGCATCACCCTGGGCGGGGTGACCAGCTCGCTGCGCGCCACGGTGGTGTACGTCAAGCCGCCGCAGCTGCTGTCCTCGCTGCGCACCGGCCTGACCATGTACTTCCCGTTCGAGGGCGACCTGGCCGACAAGGCGGTTGGCGGTGGCTCCATCGTGCCGTTCGACGGCGTGCAGGCTCCGGTCTTCAAGAGCCCGGGCGTGTTTGGCAAGACCTTCCAGAACGAGCGCAGCGGCGACCCCGTGGGCGCGTTCAAGTGGCAATACCCGGCCGGGCTGCTGACCTCCACGCAGGTCTTCACCATCGGCTTCTGGTATCAGTCGGACGGCACCGCCAACGACCGCTCGATCCTGGGCAACAAGGACTACAACTCCGGCGGCAACCCCGGCATCACCATCGCCCAGTGGTCCGGCCCCGAGCTGCGCTTCAACCTGGCCGGCGGCAGCCGCGTGGACATCCAGAGCCCCGGCATGAAGTTCACGCCGAACAAGCCCGTCTATATCGCCATGGTGATCGACAAGCCGGCCAAGACCATGACCGCCTATGTGTATGACAGCGAGCTGGGCTTTTCCAAGCGCTCGGTCGCCACGGGCACGGTCAACTTCGCCCAGATCGCCGGCAGCTACGGTCCCTTCCTGGGCCTGAACGAGGACGGCACCGGCAAGTACGGCGTGTGCTGCGCCGGCACCAAGGGCCCCTACACCATGTATTTCGACGACCTGGCCTTCTGGTCGCGCGCGCTGACCGAGGATGAGGTCAAGTCGCTGGCGCTGTCCGGCAAGTCGATGTTCGAACTGTTCCCCTGATGTTCCAAGGATAAAGAAAGCATGAATCTCCCCCTGATCCTGCGCTACGCCCTGCGCCTGGGCGCGGCGCTGACGCTGAGCGTGTCGCTGGCCGCCTGCGGCAGCGACAAGGACGACGACAAGGCCGACCCGGGCAACCCGCCCGTGACGCCGCAGCCGCCGGCCAAGCCCGAACTGCGTTGCGCGCCCTGAGCCGCGCCCAGCCCAATACAGCGAAAGGAAAGAATTCCGTGAAGTCCGATAAAGATCTGGTCCATGCCGGCAAGCGCCGCTTCCTGCGCAACGCCGCCGCCTCGACCGCGGGCCTGACCGCCATGTCGATGTTCCCGCCGGCCATCCGGCGCGCGCTGGCGATTCCGGCGAACAACCGCACCGGCACCATCAACGACGTCGAGCACGTGGTCATCCTGATGCAGGAGAACCGCTCGTTCGACATGTACTTCGGCACCTACAGGGGCGTGCGGGGCTTCGGCGACCGCATCACCATTCCGCTACCGCAGAACCGCAGCGTCTGGGAACAGCACAATGGCACCCGCGTGGTCATGCCGTACCACCTGGACAGCAAGCAGGGCAATGCCCAGCGCGTGTCCGGCACGCCGCACGATTACCCGGACGCGCAGAGCGCCTGGGACGGCGGCCGCATGTACCAATGGCCGCGCTACAAGCAGGACCAGTCGATGGGCTACTACGAGCAGCAGGAGGTGGAGTTCCAGTACGCGCTGGCCGAAGCCTTCACGCTGTGCGATGCCTATCACTGTTCCACGCATGGCGGCACCAATACCAACCGCCTGTTCCACTGGACCGGCACCAACGACCCGCTGGCGGTGAGCAACGGCCCGTCCACCCGCAACCAGTGGGACAGCATGGGCGCGTCCAGCACCGGCTGGAGCTGGAAGACCTATCCCGAGCGCCTGCAGGAAAATGGCGTGACCTGGAAGGTCTACCAGAACCTGCCGGACAACTTCACCGACAACCCGCTGGCCGGCTTCAAGCAGTTCCGCCGCGCCAACGAACTGGCGGGCAACAACCCCAACGCCCCGTGGTCGCCGTCGGTGGAGGCGGCCAATCCTCTCTACAAGGGCGTGGCCAACACCATGCCGGATGGCGGCTTCCTGAAGGCGCTGCGCGACGATGCGCTCAACGGCACGCTGCCGCAGGTGTCCTGGATCGTGGCGCCGGCCAATTACTCCGAGCACCCCGGCCCGTCGAGCCCGGTGCAAGGCGCCTGGTACATCCAGGAGACGCTGGACGCGCTGACCGCGAATCCGGACGTCTGGAGCAAGACGGTGCTGTTGATCAACTTCGACGAGAACGACGGCTATTTCGACCATGTGCCGCCGCCCGCCGCGCCCTCGCTCGATACCCCCAACGGCGCGCAGCTCCCTAACGCCGTCAGCAGCGCGCTGGCCGGCGCGTCCACGGTCAATACCGACCTGGATCGTCACACCCGGCCCTCGCAGCAGGACGCGGCCGATCACCGCGTCTACGGCCCGGGCCCGCGCGTGCCGATGTACGTGGTCTCGCCCTGGAGCCGCGGCGGCTGGGTCAACTCGCAGTCCTTCGACCACACCTCGGTGCTGCGCTTCCTGGAAGCGCGCTTCAAGATCAAGGAAGAGAACATCAGCCCGTGGCGTCGCGCGGTGCTGGGCGACCTGACCTCGGCCTTCAACTTCGTCACGCCCAACAATGAAACGCTGCCGGACCTGAAGCTGCTGACGCGCGCGGGCGCCGATCAGTTGCGCGCGGACCAGCAGGCCCTGCCGCAGGTCACGGTGCCCGATCCCAGCACGCAGGCCAAGCCGCAGCAGCGCACCGGCGCGCGCTACTCGCGCGCCTTGCCCTACGAGCAGCACGTCAGCGGCCGCGTCCAGGCGGGCGCGTCCGCAGTGGGCCTGGTGTTCGCCAACACGGCGGAGTTTCCCAAGATGTCGGTGCCGGCCTCGGTGTTCCATGTCTATGACAAGCTGCATCTGGACCGCATCCCGCGCCGCTACACGGTGGAACCCGGCAAGCAGCTCGAAGGCAGCTGGGATGCCGCCGCCGATGGCGGCAAGTACGACCTGTGGGTTATGGGCCACAACGGCTTCCTGCGGCATTTCGCCGGCGACCTGGCCCTGGCGCGCACGGCGCAGCTGGATGCCGAGATCCGCGTCTGCTACGACATCGCCAACGGCGACGTCTACGCCAAATTCATGAACAATGGCGCCGCGCCGTGCACCTTCGTGGTCACGCCCAACGCCTACTACGTGAACCACGAGCGCTGGACGCTGACCGTGCCGGCGGGCGGGCAGGTGGAGCAGGCCTGGCCGCTGGCCAACAGCAACGCCTGGTACGACTTCAGCGTCACGCTGAACGAAGACCCGGCCTACCTGCGCCGCTTCGCCGGCCGGGTGGAAACCGGCAGGCACGGCTCGTCCGACCCCGCGATGGGCACCTGAGTCCCGCCGCGCGCCCCGTCCAGGCGGACGCGGGCGCGCGGTCCATGGGAC
>NZ_JCBANG010000068.1:0-36622 GCF_059760905.1 Achromobacter sp. 1011811831 | reverse complement strand
GGCCGCGCCCGCGACGGCCCCGGCCAGCAGCGCCGCCACGAAGCCCACGTCGCCCTCGCGCGGCGTCAGGCGCTGCACGGTCCAGGCCGCCAGCAGCGAGGACAGCGCCGCCGTGATGGCGAACACCAGCGCGGTGGCGGCCTGCCCGCGCCAGATGAAGGTCAGGATGAGCTGCGCGCAGAACAGGCCAGCCATCAGCATCGGCCAGTGGCGGCGGGCCGTCAGCAGGTAGGCGCCCACCGCCACGCCCGAAGGCAGCCAGACGAAGCTGGCATGGCTGACCGGGTCGTTGAACAGATGCGAGAACGCGGCGCACAGCAGATAGGGGATGGCCCAGAGCAGGCAGAGCGGCTGGCGTGGTCGGGTGTCGGGCTGGCCCATGGCTATCCTTGCGAGCGATCGTGTCTTATTGGTCTATTACGGCGAGATTGCGTCCTCTCCCCATTTTGCGCGTTATACACGGCCTTGGGGGGAAGCGTGCGGTGGGCGGGCCGCGCCGGCGTCCTAAAATCTTGGTACGCTAAGGCCTGCCTGCGTCCAGGGGCGCGCCCCGTGCGGGGTGCGCCTCCGGTTCCACATCCGCCTTCGCCGCCCGTCTTCAGTGCCCTTGCCGACCGCTCTGCATCCCGCCTTTTCAGCGCCCGTTTCCGATCGGGCCAGTCCTCATCCGCGCCTGGTTTCCTGGATACGCGTTGCCTGCGTGGCGGCGCTGCTGGCCTTGCTGGCGGCCTGCGGCACGACCAAGGTACAGCCGGGCTACTACCGGGTGCAGTCGGGCGACACGCTGACGCAGATCGCGCGCAAGCAGGGCGTCGGCGTCAGCGACCTGGTGCGCTGGAACAAGCTGTCGAATTCCAACGCGATCGAAGTCGGCCAGACCTTGCGGGTCGAGGCGCCGGCCGGCCAGCAGGCCACGTCCCAGCCCAGCCGGGCGCGCGCCAAGCCGTCGGGCGGCGGACGCCAGGCCACGGCGCAGCCGACGCGCCGGCGCACCGCGCCGCCGGGCGCGATCTCGCTGGTGTGGCCGGCCCAGGGCAAGGTGACGCGTGGCTACGACGGCTCGGCCTCGAACGGCATCGTGATCTCCAATGCCTCGGGCACCTCGGTGGTGGCCGCGGCCGCCGGCACCGTGGCCTATTCGGGCAGCGGCCTGCGCGGCTACGGGCACCTGGTGATCGTCAAGCACAACGCCAGCTTCCTCAGCATCTACGCGCACAACAGCAAACTGCTGGTCAAGGAAGGGCAGCGCGTGACCCAGGGCCAGAAGATCGCCGAAATGGGCAATAGCGACAGCAAGCAGGTCGGCCTGTATTTCGAGCTGCGCTACGACGGCCAGGCGGTGGATCCGGCCGGCTCGCTGCCGCCGCGCTGAACGCGCGGCCCGGGCGTCTTGTCGGCGTTTGCCTGAGCGCCAGCGGGCGCTAACGCTTGCGGATGTGCCCGGCGGCGCGCCGCAGCAGCGTGCAGTAGTGTTCGGCCGCCGGCGTCAGCGGCAGTCCGGTGCGCTGGACGATGCACACGGGCGGCGCGGGCAGTTTCTCCCTGACCTTGATTTCCTGGAATGTGTCCCGCAGCAGCGGGTAGCGCAGCCATTGGACCGGCAGCATCATCAGCAGGTCCGAGCTGGGCAGCGCCGTCAGGAAGGTCAGCGCGGATTGCGCCCGCATCGCCAGCTTCGGCGCGGGCAGGCCATGCTTCTCGAACAGCGGGCCCAGTTCTTCCTCGGCCTTGTGGGTGATGGACGTGGTGATCCAGTGGGCGTCGGCCAGCTCGCGCAGCGATTTCGCCTGCGCCAGCGGATGGCCCTTGCGGCCCAGGATGACGCGGGTATTGTCGAACAGCTTCTCGACCCGCAGCTCGCCCGGCACGCGCGCGGGCGCCGGGCCGACGTAGAAATCCATGGAGCCGTCCAGCAGCGCGCCCTCGACCAGCGGATAGACGCCGTCGACGACTTCGAGGTGGATGTCGGGAAAGCGCGCGCGGAACGCCGGCAGCACGTCGGGGAATAGTTCCAGGTGCGGGGCGGTGGACATGCCCAGCGTGACGCGTCCGTTGACGGCCCCGCGCAATTGGCCCGCCTCGTCGCGGGCGCGCTGGATCTCATGGTGGATGGCGGTGGCGCGGCGCAGGAAGGCCTGCCCGACCGGCGTGAGCTGCACGCCCTTGGCGTGGCGCTCGAACAGCGCCGCGCCCAGTTCCTTTTCCAGTTCCGCGATGCTGCGGGAAATGGCCGGCTGCGCCAGCCCCAGGTGGCGGGCCGCCGCCCGCACGCCGCCGCGTTCGGCGACGGCCAGGAAATCGCGCAGCGCGTTCAGCTTCATGGTCAGAGTGATACAGATTTGATATCGGCCTGGAAATTTTGCCATCTTTTTGTATCGATGGGGGCTATCTAAGATACGCCGCAGTCCCGCAACATAGCGGGCGACCAGGGGGACGGCAGGGTGGAACAGCAAGCATCGCCACGGGTTCTGATCGTGGGCGCCGGGCCGGCAGGCCTGAGCCTGGCGATCGAGTTGGGGCAGCGCGGGATCGCCTGCCTGGTGGTCGAGCGCAACGACCGGGTGGGATACGCGCCGCGCGCCAAGACCACCAATGTCCGCACGCGCGAGCACTTGCGGCGCTGGGGCATCGCGGACCGGCTGCGGGCCGCCTCGCCGCTGGGCGTGGATTACCCGTCCAATGTGGTGTTCTGCACGCGCCTGGCCGGCTTCGAACTGGCCAGGCACGAGAACGCCATGTACTGCGCGCCCGGACGCAATCCGCTGTATTCCGAACATGCGCAATGGATTCCGCAATACACGGTCGAGGGCGTGCTGCGCGAGCATGCGCAGTCGTTGCCGGGCGTCGAGATCCGCTTCTGCTGCGAACTGCTGGACCTGAGCCAGGACGCGGACGGCGTGCGGGCCAGGCTGCGCGATCTGTCGGGCGGCGCGGAATCGTCGGTCCGTGCCGACTACCTGGTTGGCGCCGACGGCGCGCGCAGCCGGGTGCGTGACCTGATCGGCACCCGCATGCTGGGTGAGTACGGCCTGTCGCGCAACCGCAATATCGTGTTCAGCGCGCCTGGCCTGGACCGCGCGCACCGCCACGGGCCGGCCATCATGTACTGGCAGGTGAATCGCGACGCTCCCAGCCTGATCGGCCCCATGGACCGGGGCGACACCTGGTTCTTCATGCCCACGCACGTCGATGCGGCGCGGCAGGCGGGTGTGGCCGATGAGCGGGCGTTGATCGCGCGGGCGACGGGCATAGACCTGCCCTATCAGGTGCTGAGCAGCGACGAATGGGTCGCCAGCAAGCTGTTGGGAGACCGCTACCGCAAGGGGCGGGTGTTCCTGGCGGGCGACGCCTGCCACCTGCATCCGCCCTTCGGCGGCTATGGCATGAACATGGGCATCGCCGACAGCGTCGACCTGGGCTGGAAGCTGGCCGCCGTGCTGCAGGGCTGGGCCGGACCGGGCCTGCTCGACAGCTACGAGGCCGAGCGCCGCCCGGTGCATCAATGGGTGATGGACGAGGCCGAGCGCAACCACGCGGTCCTGGGCAACCAGCTGCTGGCCGACGGCATCGAAGATGACGGCGAGCGCGGGCAACGGATCCGGCGCGAGGTTGGCGGGCGCATCCAGGCCGCCAAGATGCGCGAGTTCGCGACCCTGGGCGTGGTGCTGGGCTACCAGTACGAGGATTCGCCCGTGATCACATACGAGTCCGGCCCGCGTCCGGAGCCGGACTTCATCAACTACGTGCCGACCTCCAGGCCGGGCGCGCTGGCCCCGCATGCCTGGCTGCACGACGGCAGTTCCCTGTACGACCATTTCGGCCAGGGCTACACGCTGCTGGCGGCCTCGGCGTCGCTGGACGACATCGCGGCGGCCCGGGTCGATGCCCGGCGCGCGGGCATCCCGCTGACCGTGATCCAGCCCGCCGAAGGCGCGATCGCGAGCCTGTATCCGGCCCGCCTGACCCTGATCCGCCCCGACCAGCACGTGGCCTGGCGCGGCGATGCCTGGCCGGGCGCGGGCGTGCTGGACCGCGCCTGCGCACTATCACTTCACCAACAACCAGGCGCATAGCCCCCAAGCCGGAAGCACGAGGAGACAACCATGCTGCGAAACGAAGACATAGCGGGGGCGACGCAGGCGGTCGCCCTGTTCAGGAACCGGGTGCTGCCGCTGCTGTTCGCGGGCTACCTGCTCAATTTCCTCGACCGCACCAACATCAGCTATGCCCAGCTGCAGATGGGCGCCGACCTGGGCATCTCGCTGGCCGCCTACGGCCTGGGCGCGGGCCTGTTCTTTTTCGGCTACGCCAGCGTCTGCGTGCCGGCCAACCTCGCGCTGCAGCGCTTCGGCGTCCGGCGCTGGCTGGCGTTCATGTTCCTGGCCTGGGGGCTGGTGTCCTGCCTGATGGCGGCGCTGCAGGGCGTGACGTCGTTCTACGTGTTGCGCTTCCTGCTCGGGGTCGCCGAAGGCGGCTTCATCCCCGCCGTGAACTTCTACCTGGCATCGTGGATCCCGCCGCGCTTTCGCAGCCGGATCAACGCCGTGTTCATCATGGCGCTGCCGCTGGCCATGATATTCGGCGGCCCGCTGGCCGGCGTCCTGCTGAAGATCGACCTGGGCATGCAGGGCTGGCGCTGGCTGTTCCTGCTGGAGGGCCTGCCGACCGTGTTGCTGGGCCTGCTGATCCTGCGCTTGCTGCCAGCCACGCCCGAGGAAGCCCATTGGCTGAGCGACGCGCAGCGGCGCGGCCTGCGCGCCGTAATGGAGGCCGAGGCCGCGCCGCGCCAGCCGGCCGGGAGCCTGCCCTGGACCCACGGCTTCGCCGTGTTCCGCCAGCCCTTGCTATGGGGCCTGCTGCTGATCCTCCTGAGCGCCTATGCGGCCACCTTCGCGCTGGCGTACTTCCTGCCGACCATCCTGAAGAACCTGTACGGCATCACGCCGCTGGAAATCGGCGCGCTGCTGATGATCCCGAACGTGGTGGCGCTGGCCTTCAGCTATGTGGTCGGGCGCAGCAGCGAGCGCAGCGGCGACATCCGCTGGCACCTGGCCGTGGTCTGCCTGATCGGCAGCGGCGGCTTCCTGCTGCTGCCCGTCGCGGCGACCGTGTCGCTGGCGCTGTTCCTGGCCGCGGTGTCCATCATCACCGGCTACACCATCGCTTACTACGGGCCGCTGAACACGGCGTTGCAGAACCGCATCGGCGCCCATGCCGGACCTCTGGCGCTGGTCACGACCATCGGCTCGCTGGGCGGCTTCTTCGGTCCGACGCTGACCGGCTGGGTCATGCAGGCGACCGGCGGGCAGTGGGCGCTGGCCGCGCGGATATTCGCGCTGACGACGCTGGCCAGCGCCGCGCTGGCGGTCGTCTGCGTGCGCAATCTCGGCGGCGCGCATCGGGCGGCCGCGTCATCGCGCGCCTGAACGCGCGCTTCGGAACAGACAAGGAGACAGGACCATGGGCAAGGATAAAACCCGGATCGCCGTCGTCACCGGCGGCGCCAGCGGCATCGGCGAGGAGTGCGCGCGCCAGTTGCGCGACCAGGGCTGGCGCGTCGTCGTGTGGGACCGCCACGCGACGGGTGGCGAGCCGCCGGTGGACGTGGCCGACTACGCCTCGGTGGCGGCCGCCGCGTCCCGGTTGAATGGAGTCGACCTGCTGATCAACGCCGCCGGCATCGCCGGCAGCCGCGATCCGGTCGCGCGCAAGGATCCCGCCGAATGGGCTCAGGTGATGGCGGTCAACCTGAACGGCACGTTCCACTGCGCGCATGCGCTGTATGAAGCGCTGCGCGCGCGCGGCGGCGTGGTGGTCAACATCGCGTCGGTGGCGGGCATGGTGATGATGAAGGGCCGCGCCCACTACGCGGTGTCGAAGGCGGGCGTGGCGACCTTGACGCGCTCGCTCGCCAATGAGTGGGCCGAGGATGGCATCCGCGTGATCGCCGTGGCGCCGGGCTACGTCAAGACGCCGATGATCCAGCGGTCGATCGAGGCGGGCGAACTGGACGAGCGCAAGCTGGCGGCCATGCATCCGCTGAATCGCCTGGCCACGACCCAGGAGATCGCCGCTGCTATGATCGCGCTGGCCCAGCCGCCATTCCTGTTCATGACCGGCGCGGTCGTCACCATCGACGGCGGCATGACGCTGGGCAAGTAGGCCTCAGCCGCCCGCTTCCTGCGTCAGGGTGGAGATGAAGGTGGCCGTGCGCGGGTCGCGCGGCTGCGTGAACACGGTCTTGGACGAGCCGGACTCGATCACCGCGCCGTCCAGCAGGAACACCACTTCGCGCGACACGCTGGCGGCCAGGCGCAGGTCGTGCGTGGCCATCAGCATGGTCATGCCTTCTGCGGCCAGCTGGCGCAGCACCTCGACCACCTCGGCGGCCAGGCCGGGGTCCAGCGCCGAGGTCGGCTCGTCGCACAGCAGCACGCGCGGCGCCGGCGCCAGCGCGCGGGCGATGGCCACGCGCTGCTGCTGGCCGCCGGACAGGTTGGCCGGCCAGGCGTCGGCCTTGTCCTGCATGCCGACCTTGCGCAGCAGCTCCTCGGCGCGCGCGCGGGCGCGGTCGGCGGACCATTTCTGTACCGTGACCAGCCCTTCCATGACGTTGCCGATCACGGTCTGGTGCGGGAACAGCTGGAAGTTCTGGAACACCATGCCGGTCTGCTTGCGCACGCGCAGCACCTGCTCGCGGCCCAGTTTCTGGCCGGGCTGGAACTGCACGGTCTCGGGGCCGATGGACAGCGTGCCTCGGTCGGGCGTCTCCAGCAGGTTCACGCAGCGCAGCAGCGTGCTCTTGCCGCTGCCGGACGGGCCGATCAGCGCGGTCACGCTGCCTTCGGCGATGGCCACGTCCACCTGCTTGAGGACGGGATTGCCGCCGAAGGCTTTCTCGATCTTTTCCAGGCGGATCATCGGTTCTTCTCGGAAAACACGGCATGCTGGCCGAAGCGCCGCTCCAGGCGGACCTGCAGGGCCGACAGGACGGAACTGAATGCCAGGTAGATCAGCGCCGCCTCGGTGTAGAGGATCAGCGGCTCATAGGTGACGGCGGCGATGCGCTGGGCGGCCTGGAAGATCTCGGGCACGGTCAGCACAGCGGCCAGCGAGGTGTCCTTCACCAGCGAGATGAAGGAGTTCGACAGCGGCGGCACCGCCACGCGCGCCGCCTGCGGCAGGATGGTGCGGCGCAGGGCCTGCGCGCGCGTCATGCTCAAGGAATACGCGGCTTCCCATTGACCCTTGGCGATCGATTCGATGGCCGCGCGGATGACCTCGGAGTTGTAGGCGCCCACGTTCAGCGTGAAGCCGATCAGCGCGGCGGGCAGCGGATCCAGCACGATGCCGGCGCTGGGCAGGCCGTAGAAGATCACGAACAGCTGTACCAGCAGCGGCGTGCCACGCACCAGCCAGACATAGAAGCGCACCACCGTCACCAGCGGCGCCGGGCCGAACAGCCGGATCAGCGCCACCACGAAGGCCAGCGCCAGGCCCAGCGCGAACGAGGCCAGCGTCAGCGGCACCGTGAACACCAGGCCGGCATGCAGCAGCGGCCAGAACGAGTCCGCCATCAGCTGCGCCCAGGCCGGCGCCGCCCAGCCATTGATCTGCGCCAGCAGCGCGTCGGGCAGGGCGGCCTGCAACCAGGTGGGTAGCGTCATGGGCGGACCCGCGGCTTACTGCGCCGACACGTCGGTGCCGAAGTACTTGACCGAGATGGTCTTGTAGGTGCCGTCGGCCTTGATGTCGGCCAGGGCCTTGTTGATGGCGGCGACCAGCTCGGGGTTGCCCTTGCGCAGCAGCACGCCCGAGCTGCTGAACTCGGCGGCCTTGTCGGTGGCGGCGATCTTGACCTTGGCGTTGGGCTTCTGCTTCTTGAAGTCCAGGTACGACAGGTTGTCGTTGACCGTGGCCTCGACGCGGCCCGAGGTCAGCAGGTCGATGGATTCGTTGAAGCCCTGCACGGCGACCAGGTCGGCGCCGTGGCGCTGCGCCAGCTTGCCGAAGTTGCTGGTCAGCGTGTTGGCGGACTTGCGGCCCTTCAGGTCCTCGAAGGACTTGATGGTGGTATTGTCGTCACGCACGATCAGCACCGCGGCGGACGAGATGTAGGCGTCCGAGAAATCGTATTTGGCTTTGCGCGCGTCGGTGATGCCGACCTGGTTGATGACCGCGTCGTAGCGCTTGGCGTCCAGGCCGGCGATCAGGCCGTCCCACTTGCCTTCGACGAACTCGGCCTTCACGCCCAGGCGCTGCGCGATGGCGCGGCCGATGTCCACGTCGAAGCCGACCAGCTGGCCCGATGCCTCGTGATAGGTGAAGGGGGCGTAGGTGCCCTCGGTGCCGAACTTGAGCACGCCGGCGGACTTGATCTGGTCCAGGCCCGACTGGGCGTGGGCGGCGGAGAGGGCGGCGACCTGGACCAGGCCGGCGACGAACAGCGTACGGAAGAGTTTCATTGGCGATGCTCCACGGGTATTGGGGCCTGGAGGAGCGGCCTGTGGTTCAGGGCGCACTCCAGCGTAGCCGCACTCTAACAATGCGTCTATTTTTCCACAAAGCATAAGAAATAGTGAAAATATAACTTCCAGATATAAAGAGAATCTTCGGAACCCCGGCTTTCCGGAACCACGCAGGCAGCACCTCAAGGAGACGATGTGGAACAGCGATTGAACAGGAGGAAGTTCATGATGGCGGCGGCGGGCGTGGCCGCGCTGGCGGGCAGCGTGCCCGCGCAGGGCGGAGGAGGACTACGGCTGACGCCGGGCGGCGGGTCGATCACCCAGGTGCCGGGGCTGAAAGTCGGACACTACACGGACACGCGGCGGCCGACCGGCTGCACGGTGATCATCGCCGAGGCCGGCGCCACGGCGGGCGTGGACGTGCGCGGCGCGGCGCCCGGCACGCGCGAGACCGACCTGCTCAATCCGTCCAACATGGTCGAGAAGGTGCACGCCGTGATGCTGGCCGGCGGCAGCGCGTTCGGCCTGGACGCGGCCGGCGGCGTGATGCGCTATCTGGAAGAACGCAAGATCGGCTTCGACGTGGGCGTGGCCCATGTGCCCATCGTGCCGGCGGCGATCCTGTTCGACCTGGGCGTGGGCGACGCCTCGGTGCGGCCGGACGCGGCGGCGGGCTACCAGGCCTGCAAGTCCGCGAGCGCCGGCCCTGTCCAGGAAGGCAACGTCGGCGCGGGCGCCGGCGCCACGGTGGGCAAGCTGTACGGTCCGCAGCGCGCCATGAAGGGCGGCATCGGCAGCGCGTCGCTGACAGTGGGCGGCGTGACGGTCGGCGCGCTGATCGCGGTCAACGCGGTCGGCGACGTGCTCGATCCTGCCAACGGCCGCATCCTGGCCGGCGCGCGCACGGCGGACGGGCGCGCCTTGCTGGACACGCGCGCGGCGATCCTGGCGGGCGACCTGCCCAAGTCCATGCGCGCCGGCGCGGCCACCACCATCGGCGTGGTGGCCACCGACGTCAAGCTGACCAAGGCCCAGGCGCAGAAGATGGCGCAGATGGCGCACGACGGGCTGGCCCGCACCATCAATCCCATCCACACCATGCTGGATGGCGACACGATCTTCGCGCTGGGCACGGGCGTGTCGGACAAGGCCGCCAACGTGATGCTGCTGGGCGTGCTGGCCGCCGAGGCCACGGCGCTGGCGGTGCAGCGCGCGATCCTGGCTGCGCGCGCGATCGAGGGTTATCCGGCGGCGGTGGATTTCATCGGGTAGGCCCTGTTGCGCGGGCATGCGCGTCCGTCCCGGGCAAGTCCGCGGACGGACGCGATGCGGCCGCATTCACGTGGTGAGAATCCGTGAATGTGCTGGAAATCCACAGTCCGATTTCGATGGCGCTGGATTTTGCGTTTCCGCAAACTTATTCACAAATTGCTCTGTATATTGAACCGGCAGTGTCCTTTCTCAGGCTCGCTCTTCAGAGCTTGATTCTCCACCGCCCCGGCCAAAGTCCTGGCCCTGGGCGCGCAAGCCAAGCACTACCGCAATACCGCTCGTTCATGTGAAAACTTTCATTTTCTCGAGAGGTGTGTATGGCTGATTCTTTCTTGAACTTCATGTCCTGCCAGCAATTCGATGAGATCGATCAAGTAACGGACAAAGGATCGAAGGCGACGCTGGGGGTATCGTTCTGGCGGCCCTTGCCGCCAGACGGATGGTGCTATCTGGGCATGTACGCGACGCCGAACTACAACAACCCGCCTTCGCCTGCGGGCCCCATATGGGTCGTACAGGCCACGGAAACGCCAAGTACGGGCGAGGAACCGCCGCTGCCGCCGCCGCTGGCGCCGCCTACCCTGCTCGTGCAGGCCTGGACGTGCGTGGACGATGATCAATCGAGCAATCTCGGGATCTACAACTTGATGGCGCCACCCGGCTATATCGCGCTGGGCAGCATTGCTGTTCCGGATTTCAAGAGTCCGCCAGAGCCGGAAGAGTATCCAGAGCTGATGTGCGTCAGGCAGGATCTGTGCACGAAGGTCACGGTCGAGAGCGGCAACGTGGTCTGGACTGACAAGGGTTCGAAGGCTCCGCTGGATGTGACGGTCTGGCTGCTGCCCGGGGCCCAAACATGCTATGCGGTGGCGAACCAGTCGGGCGGCTATCCGGAGTCCTATCAGGTCTGGGATATCAAGGGCGCGCCCAATCAGATCCAACGCTGAGGCGACCCGTCATGGCTATCATCCCTTCCGCGGCGGGCATCCGGCAAGGCAGGTTCGAGGTGGACGCCAATGGGCAGGCGACATACGTATTGCCCATAGACGTGCCACCCGGTATCGCGGGCGCCCATCCACGCCTTGGCCTGGCCTACGGGCATCATCAGGGCAATGGCGTGGTGGGCGTGGGATGGAGCCTGGCGGGGCTTTCGGCGATCACGCGCAGCAAGGCGACGTGGGATGTCGATGGCTTCAACGGCTGCATCGACTACGGACTGGACGACAGATATGTGCTCGATGGGCAACGGCTGATCGCGGTGGACGGCCAGTATGGACAGCCGGGAACGGTGTACTACGCCGAAGTCCATGACTGGTCCAAGGCCGTGGCCGGGCAGACCCCGCGGGATGGCTTCGTCGTCTATCTGAAGAACGGGTCCAAGCGCGAGTACGGCACCACGCCGGATAGCCTCATCCTGGCCGGGAACAGCCAGCACGTGCGCGTCTGGGCCCTCGCGGCGACCGAGGACCTGCATGGCAATCGGGTCGAATACCACTACACCAAGACGCCGGTGGCGGCGAGCCAGGATACCGGTGCGTTCTATCTGTCACGCATCGTCTACACCGTGCGCGCGGATCTGACCGCCAATCGCCATGTCGACTTCACATATGGCCCGGAAGTCCGGCCCGATGTGCTGCGCACCTACCTGGGCGGTCATGCCGTCACTACGTCATACCGGTTGGCTTCTATCAGGGTATCGCTGGCCGGCAACATACCCGTGCGCACTTACGCCCTGGCCTACCGCCTTGGCGCCGTGACTGGCCTGAGCTGCCTGGAATCCGTCACGGCCATCGGCGCGGACGGAAAAGCGCTGGAGCTGGTCCGGGCCGCATGGCAGGACGTTGACAAGCCAGGCTTCAATGTCAAGCAACCCGCCAGTAAGTTGCTGAACGGCACCAGCGTATTGCAGACCATCCCGATGGATGTTGACGGCGATGGCATTACGGATATCGTTCAGATCAGCACGGACCGCAACGGCGTGTTGCAGGCCACGCCCTTCCTGGCAAGCGTGAAGGATGAGCAGACGCAGTACGCGGCCGGCACGGCGTGCCTGCTCGGGGGGTATCAGAAGGACCAATACCAGATCTTCCCCGGAGACTTCAACGGCAACGGCATGACGGATCTGGTCGTTGTCTATTCGCGGCAGGGGAAATTGGCCTTCGATCTGTTCCTGTCGACGGGAACGGGATTTGCGAAGCCGCAGACCACCGTGACATCGGACCCCTGGCAGCAGGGGTGGATCGATGTCTATGCCATCGACGTGAATGCCGACGGGCGCACCGATATGGTCGTGGCCTATCGCAATCGGTCGGGGCTGCTGGCTTTCGATACCTATCTGTCTAAGCCACAGGGCGGCGGCGTGGCCTTGAGCGCGACCGCGCTCACGACGGTCACGCAGTCGCAGGCGCCCGCGAAACGCGACGCGTTGCTGGCGTTCGATGTCAACGGCGACGGCATGGTGGACATGGTGCTGCTGTGGAACGACCGCAACCAGTTGCTGAATGCCACCTCCTTCGTCTCGCAGGGCGATCAAAGCGCCCCGAATGGCATCAAGCTGTTCTCCAAGGCGGTGTCCTCGAACCTGAACGTGTCGACGCTGCATCAGGTCGCGATCTTGCCAGCCGACGCCAATGGCGACGGGGTCGTGGACCTGGTCCAGGTCAGCCAGTCCTCGGCGGTGCTGAGCATCCAGTCGTTCCTGTCTGATGCGAACGGCGGTTTTGTGGCGCGGCCCGCCTCCACGTTTCCTGGGCAATCCGTATCGGCGTCCAGCCTGCTGCCGATGGGCGTGAATGGCGGCGCGCAGACTTGCCTGGTCAATTGCTGGCGGGATGTCGGCGGCGTATTGCACGCGACCGAATATGGCTCCATGCCCGACGGGCAATTCCGTCTGGTCGCCGAGATCAACACGGGGGGCGCCTTCGCCGCGCTCGCCAACCTGGTTGGAGACGCGAACGGAGATGGCAAGGCGGATCTGCTCTATACCTACCTGGACCGCCAGAACAGCGTGCAGGTGCAGCCCCTGACCTCCAACGGCAAGATTCCGGACCTGGTCAGGCAGATCAACAACGCGCTGGGTGGCGTGATTTCCATCACCTATTCGACCTTGAGCAATCCCGCGGTCTATCGTCCCGGAGCGCCGGCCGCCTATCCCAATGCCAGCGCGCGGCGCTACGTCGCCCATCTATCGCCGGCACAGTTCCCGACGCAGGAGGTGATTGGCCGGGCCATATGCGTGGTCTCGGGATACACCCTGTCCAGCGACGCAAGGATGAACCGCTATGCCTACAAGCGCCGCTTCGCCATGCAATACGAGGACGCGCGCATCGGACTGACCGGCCGGGGGTGGAAGGGGTTTGCCAAGGTGACCACCACGGACCTGGACACCGGCTTGCTGCGGGTGCAGCGCTATTTGCAGGATTTCCCGTACCAGGGCCGCCTGGCCGGCGAAAGCGCCGAAGTCGCTACGACCAGTTCCGACGGAAAGGTCACCGTGCGGCGCCTCGGCCGCACTGTCCACGTCTACCAGGCCGTGCAGCCGACGGCCACGGCCACGGTCAAGGTCCAGGAAGTCCGGAAGATGGGGGCCTTGGCCTGGCACTACGAAGGGGGCGCGCAGGACTACGCGGTGGCCACCAGCCATCGCTACGACGCCTATGGCAATCCAACTGGCAGCGTCTGGCATGGCTACGTGAGCTGGATCGATCCGGATGCCGTCAACCCGGTCGGCGCGTTTCCCGCCGTGGCGCCGCTGGCCACGGATGAGGTCGTCCACACGCATCGCCAGTTCCAGAATGACACCGCTGGCCCGCGCGGCCGCTGGGCGCTGGGCTATCCCTTGTTCGAGAAACTCTCGGCCAATGCCGGCGACGGCGATCCGTCTGTGTTCCGGCCCGGGGACTACCGGCTCACGGCATGCACCTACGCGCCGGGGACCTGCTCGGTGCGCAGCATCAGCCGCTGGGACAACATCAATGACGTGTTCCTGAAGACGCAACTTGAGCACGATGCGCGCGGCAATCTCACGGCCCAGACGCGCCCGGGCGGCGCGACGACGCGGTTCGAATACGAGACGGTCTACCACACCTATCCCGCGAAGATCATCGCGCCGGCCAACGAACAGGGGGTCTCGCTGACGTTGGAATGCGGCTACGACCCGCGATTCGGCAGCAGGGTGGCGGAACGCGATGCCAACGGCTTCACGCATATCGTGGCCCTGGATGGCTTTGGCCGCGCAGCGTGCCGCCAGGGGCCGGTGCCGGCGGGTTGCAAGCAGCGCGACGAGAACCGTGTGACGGCGCACGTCACCGGCACGCAGGCGTTCGGCCAGGCGGCCGTGCTGACGCTGGAGTCGCTGGATTACCTGAACGATGGCGAAGGCGGCTTGTACGCGCAGCGCGATGTCCTGCAGTCCTTTCCCGACGGCGGTCGGCCGGACACGGTGTGGGAACGCCACTATGTCGACGGCCTGGGGCGCGTGGCGCTTGCCGCGACGCAAAGCGGCCGCGCGCAAGGCAATATCGCCGTATTGACCACCTATACCGCTTGCGGCAAGCCTGCAAGCCGCAGCCTGCCGTTCTTCGCGGCGGACCTGACGAAGGCGGTGGCGCCGTGGAAAGTGACCTGGTCCTACGATGCGCAGGGCAGGCCGCTCAGGCAGGACACGCCAGTCGGCAGGAATGGCGGCGAGTCCTCGGTCACGACCTGGGAATACCGCGCCGGCCAACGGGAGATCGTCACGGAAGCGGCCGGCACGCCACAGGCCTATGTGCGGGAAACGGCGGCGCATTTCTTTCACGGCGAGTTGCGCCAGGTGCGCGCCGACGGCGGCGCCGGAGGCAGGGAGCAGACCCGGTTCGTCTACGACGCGCTGGGCCGGATGCTGCGCGCCACCGATCCCGCAGGCGTGGTCAATACCATCGGCTATGACTCGTTGAGCCGCAAGACGCGCTATGACAACCCGGACCAGAACACGACGGGCCACGGCTACGCCCTGAGCTACCTGCATGATGCCGGCACGGGCATGCTGGCGTCGATCACCGACGCGGCGGGCGGCATCGAACGCTACGCCTACGACGCGCTGGGACGCGTCACGCGCCGTGGCCTGTCCGACGGGCGCGAGATCCGGCAGACCTACGACGACGCCTCGGTCAATGGCAACGGCAAGCTGGCCACGGTGACGATCCTGGCGGCCGATGCGTCCACGGAGCTGTCGCGTCGCCACGCCTACGATTGCTATGGCAATACCTGCGGCGAAACCACGGAGATCGCCGGCGCGCCGGCGCCCTTCGTCATGGCCGCGACCTTCGATCCCCTGAAACGACGGGTGTGGCAGCGCTATCCGGACGGCAGCGCGCTGCAGCGGTATTACACCTATGGGGTGATGGAGTGGCAGAAGCTGGACGGCGCGCTGCTCTTCTATCCGCTGGAGCGGGCCTCGGCCACGGGCAATCCGGGCAAGGTGGACCTGAGCGAGCGGCTCAGCGCGGAATATAAGTACAGCCCGCTGGGCCTGCGCTACAGCGAACGGATCGTGGTGGATGACGACGCGCCCCGTTTGTCATTTTCGATGGAATACGATCCGCTCGGGCAGCTGCTGCGCGAAACCGAGAGCGTCATGCAGCGCAGCGAATCCTTCGCCTATGCCGACAGACGCCTGGTGGCGGCCGAGGTGCCGGGATTTCCCGGCGGCAATGGCCGTTATGCCTATGGCCCCGGCGGCGACCTGCTGTCCAAGGACGGCAGGCAGTATTCCGACTACAACGGTCATTTCGCGCGCTTGATCCGGGTGGGCGATGCGGTGGTCTGCCGCGCGACGCAGGATGCCTGCGGGCGCACCGCCAGCCTCGAGACCGATGGCGGCACGCTCTCATTCGGCTATGACGGGCTCGGACGCCTGGCGCGCGTGACGCGCAACAAAGAGCTGCTGCGGCGCATCTGGTCGGACGAACGCGGGCGGCGCGTGAAGGAAACGCGGGCCGACGGCAGCACGGTCTACTACGTGGGGCAGGCCTATCAGGAGCAGGTGGGCCGCGACGGCGAGGTCCGGGTCGTGAAAGCTATGGTCGACCGGCTGGGACAGGCCGCCTGCCTGCTGACCCGGGGCGGCGTGGTTCAGCGCTACTACTTGCGACGCGATCGCAAGGGCAACATCACGCATCGTTTCGACCAGAACGGCGCGCTGCTGTCCAGCACGGCCTACGACGGCTTCGGCCTGCCCTTGCCGGCATCGGGCGAGCTGTTACGCTACGAAGGCCGGATCTGGGACGCCGAGACAGGCCTGTACGATTTTGGCGCGCGCGGCTACGACCCCGCGGCCGGCAGGTTCCTGACGCCGGACACGCGGCTGGGATCAAGCCGTCCCGAACGCGCCGATGTCTGGAACCGCTATGCCTTCGAGCTCAATTGCCCGCTCAATCACATCGATCCGACCGGGCATTTCAGCTGGAGCCTGTTCGGGATGTACCTGGGCATGGCCGCCTTGACGGTGCTGGGCGTGGCCGCGTCGGCGGTGACGGCCGGGGCCTCCGATGCCGCCGTTGCCAGCCTGGACACGGCGGTCGAAGGCGATGCCGACATCGCAGGGGGACAGCTTGCCTCGGCCGCTGAGCGCCAGAGCGGCGCATCCCTGGCCAAGACCGTCGCCACCAAGATGATGGTGGGCGCGACCGGAGGCGCCGTCAGCGGCGCGGCGACCGGAGCGGGGACTTCCGGCCTGGACTACCTGGCGAAGGCGGGCGGAGCCTGGAACTGGTCGGACCTGTCGCGCGCCATGCAGACCGGCGCCACGTCAGGCGCCGTGTCGGGATGGCTCGACGGATTCGTGTCTCCGATCATTCCCGCGGCGACGGAGAACGGCATACTCAAGGTGCTGGCCGGCGCGGTCGTGAGTGCCGGGGCGGATGCCGCCGGGCTGGAGGCCGCGTCCTACGCGATGGATCATCAAGGCGCTTCGGGCGCGGAGCTGGGCCGGGAGATCTGGTCCGGGGCCGTCAAGGGCGTGGTGCATGAGAATGTCGACATGCTGATGGAGGATGACGAGGCGGAAGCGCCGCTTGGGGGCGCGCCGCGGCACTCCGTGGCCGACACTGGCGCGGGTCGAGGCGAGGGCTCGGGCTCCGCGCTGCGCGCCGCCCGCATCGGCGCCGTGGCGGGCATGGGCGGGGTCGGGGTCGATGTGCTCATGATGGCGACGCAGGGAGGCGGGGATTCCTCTGGCTGAGCGGCGGCCGGCCCGTTGACTTGGCCTTGTCACATGCGGGCGGCAGGATGGTCGAGCGCCGGCAGCGCGTCGGCGGGAGGCCATGCATGTACAAGGGTGAACGATTCAACGGCGCGACCCACCTGGCCGGCCTGGGGCTGGCCGTGGCCGCGTCGGGCGCGCTGCTGTCGCGGGCCGCCACGGTCCAGGCCGACGCGGTGCAGCTGACCGCCTGCGCGGTGTTCGCGGCGTCGATGATCGCTGTGTATGCCTCGTCCGTGCTGTTCCATTGGACGCGCGGGCGGCGCAAGGCCTTCTGGGCCAAGGCCGATCATTGCGCCATCTATCTGCTGATCGCCGGCACCTACACGCCGCTGGCCTTCGTGCCCGAGCCCGACGGAATGTCCATGGCGGCCGGCGCGGGCATCTGGCTGCTGGCCCTGGCCGGCATCGCCCGCGAGCTGTGGTGGTCGTCGCGCGGCGCGTCGCCGGCGCTGCCGCTATACCTGGGCATGGGCTGGCTGGGCGTGGCCTTCGCCATCCCCATCGCGGGTTCGCTGTCGACGGCGGGCCTGGCCTGGCTGCTGGCCGGCGCGGCGGTCTATTCCGCCGGCACCGTGTTCTACGCCAACAGCAGGCGCTGGCCGCACGCGCACGGCATCTGGCATCTGTTCGTGATGGGCGGCACGGCCTGCCACTTCGTCACGGTGTTCGGCTTCCTGCGGCAGGGCGTCGTCTGAGCCCGGGATGCCGGCCGGGAGCGAGGCCGGGCAGGGGGAGCCGGGCAGTGCGCTAGCGCCAGCCCGCCAGCGGCAGCATGCCGCTGCGATCCTTCACCTTGCGCATGACCAGGTGCGAGCAGATGTCGCGCACGCCGGCGATCTTGCTCAGCTTGTCTTCCACGAACTGAGAGAAGGCCGACAGGTTGCGCGCGCGCACCGTGAGGATGTAGTTGGACGCGCCGGTCACGATGCTGGCCTCGGTGATTTCGTCGTAGAGCGCGATGCCGGCCAGGAATTCCTCGTGCCAGCCGCTGCGCGACTGGTCCAGCGCGACGTGGACGATGGCTTCCAGCTCGAAGCCGAGTTTCTCGGCGTCCAGCACGGCGCGGTAGCGCTTGATCAGCCCGCCTTCCTCCAGCGCCCTGACGCGGCGCAGGCAGGCCGATGGCGACAGCGATACCTGTTCGGCCAGCTCCTGGTTGCTGATCTGGCTGTTCTCCTGGAGGCGGCTCAGGATGCGCCGGTCTATCGCGTCGATCTGCATCGTGCAATCCAATCCGAATATTTTCTACTGAACGCAATTTACTGCGAAATTCTAGGGTAAGCCACGCCCGGATTTGCAACTTTTCGGCGGATGGGCGCTGCTAGTATGTACGCAGAATTTTCGTCTCCAGGAGTGTTTTCATGCATACCCGCGAAGCCTGCGTCGCCGCAGACCGCCTCGACCCGCTGGCATCCATCAAGAACCAGTTTGACCTGCCGCCCGGCGTGATCTACCTGGATGGCAACTCGCTGGGCGTGTTGCCCAGGACCGCGGCGGCGCGCGCCGCCGACGTGATCGGCAAGGAGTGGGGCGCGGGCCTCATCCGCAGCTGGAACACGGCCGGCTGGTTCGACCTGCCCGCCCGCCTGGGCGACAAGCTGGCGGGCCTGATCGGCGCCGGCAAGGGCGAGGTCGTCATCACCGACACCACCTCGCTGAACATCTTCAAGGCGCTGGCCGCCGCGCTGCGCATCCAGCAGCAGGCCAGGCCGGGCCGCCGCGTGATCCTGTCCGAGCGCGACAACTTCCCGACCGACCTGTACATGATCCAGGGCATGATCGACCTGCTGCAGCAGGGCTACGAGATGCGCCTGATCGATGACGCGCTGCCGCTGGAGCGGGCGCTGGACGATTCCGTGGCCGTGGTGCTGCTGTCGCACGTCAACTACCGCAGCGGCCAGATGCACGACATGCGCGCGGTGACGGCGCTGGCGCACGAGCGCGGCGCGCTGGCGATCTGGGACCTGGCGCACGCAGCTGGCGCGGTGCCGGTGGACCTGCAGGGCGCCAAGGCCGACTTCGCCGTGGGCTGCACCTACAAGTACCTCAATGGCGGTCCCGGCGCGCCGGCCTTCATCTGGGTGGCGCCGCGCCACACCGACAATTTCTGGCAGCCGCTGTCCGGCTGGTGGGGCCATCAGCGTCCGTTCGACATGACCGTGGCCTACGAGCCGGCCGGCGGCATCCGCCGCTATCTGTGCGGCACGCAGCCCATCGTCTCGCTGTCGATGGTCGAGTGCGGCCTGGACATCGCCCACGCCGCCGGCATCGACGAAGTCCGCAAGAAGTCGCTGGCGCTGGGCGATCTGTTCATCGCGCTGGTCGAGGAACGCTGCGCCGGCCATCCGCTGACGCTGGCCACGCCGCGCGAGCACGCGCTGCGCGGCAGCCACGTCAGCTTCCGTCACCCGAACGGCTTCGAGGTGATGCAGGCGCTGATCGCGCGCGGCGTGATCGGCGACTACCGCGAGCCCGAGGTGCTGCGCTTCGGCCTGACGCCGCTGTACCTGGGCCACGCCGACGTCTGGGACGCCGTCGAGGTCCTGAAGGATGTGCTCGATACCCGCGCCTGGGACAAGCCCGAGTTCAAGCACCGCGCCGCCGTGACCTGAGCGCGGCGCCGGAACGGACCACGCAGGCCCCCGCAGAGGGGCCGCGCCCGCATAACAACACAAGGAGGAAGACATGTCGCAACCGCAAGGATTCGGCCGCATCGCCGAACGCGAGCAGGGCCTGAAGCGGCGCCTGAGTTCCGGCCAGATGAGCATGATCGCCATCGGCGGGGCCATCGGCACCGGCCTGTTCCTGGGCAGCAAGTTCGCCATCGGCTTCGCCGGCCCCAGCGTGCTGCTCAGCTACGCCATCGGCGGGCTGATCACGCTGCTGCTGATGGGCTGCCTGGCCGAGATGACGGTGGCGCATTCCACCTCCGGCTCCTTCGGCGCCTATGCCGAGCACTACATCGGCCCGCTGGCCGGCTTCCTGGTGCGCTATGCCTACTGGTCCTGCGTGGTGCTGGCGGTGGGCACCGAGGTCACCGCGGTGGCCGAGTACATGAAGTTCTGGTTTCCCTCGGTGCCCGGCTGGCAGTGGGTCTGCGTGTTCTCGGCCGCGCTGATCTTCATCAACGCCATGAGCGTGAAGGCCTTCGGCACGGTGGAATACTGGTTCTCGACCATCAAGGTCAGCGCCATCGTCGCCTTCATCGTGCTGGGCGCCTATGTGGTCTGGGGCAGCCCGGAGCACGGCGTGGCGCAGTACACCGCGCATGGCGGCTTCTTTCCCAACGGCGTCTGGGGCATGTGGATCGCGGTGGTGATCTCGATCTTCAGCTACCTGAGCGTGGAGATGATCGCGGTGGCGGCCGGCGAGGCCGAGGATCCTGAGCGGGCCGTGAAGCAGGCGTTCCGCGCCACCATCGTGCGCCTGGTGGTGTTCTACCTGCTGACGCTGGCGCTGATCCTGGCCATCGTGCCCTGGGACCAGGCCGGCAAGGGCGGCAGTCCCTTCGTCAAGGTGATGCAGGCCGTGGACATTCCCTACGCGGCCGGCGTGATCAACTTCATCGTGCTGGTGGCGGCGCTGTCGGCCATGAACAGCCAGCTTTACATCACCACGCGGATGATGTTCAGCCTGTCGCGCGCCGGCCATGCGCCGGCCGCGCTGGGCCGGCTCACGCGCGGCGGCACGCCGCTGAACGCGCTGCTGCTGTCGACCAGCGGCATCGCCATCGCCACCGTGCTGAACGTGCTGTATCCGGAGACCTCGTTCACGCTGATGATGGCCATCTCCATGTTCGGCGCGCTGTTCACCTGGATGATGATCTTCGTCACGCACTATTTCTTCCGCCGCCGCTGGGCGCGCGAGGGCGGGGCGCGGCTGTCGTTCCGCATGCCGGGCTTTCCGGCGCTGACGCTGCTGGGGGCGCTGGCCATGCTGGCGATCCTGCTCACCACCTATTTCACACCGGTCTTCAAGATGACGCTGGTGTTCGGCGTGCCCTTCCTGCTGGCGCTGTCGGCGCTGTACTACCTGCTGTTCAGGAAGCGCGGCGAGCAGGCGGCGTTGCGGGCGGGATTGGAGCGCCCGTGAGGCCGGCGCCGGCCTGGCGCAGCGCGACCAGCATGGCGCGGGCGCGGGCCGGCAACGAGCGCGATGCGTACACCGCGTGGACCTGGGGCGACACGCCCTGGGCCGAGGTCACGGTATAGGCCGGACACACGCGCACCAGCGTGCCGCGCGCGATTTCCGGCAGCGCGGCCCAGTCCGCCAGCCGCGCCACGCCCGTGCCGGCCAGCGCCAGCGCCATCAGGCTGCTGCCGGTGCTGACGCGCAGGGCCGGCTCCGCGTGCAGCCGCTGGATGCGGCCCTCGCCGCGCAGGTGCCAGTCCTTCAGCACGCGCGGGCCGGTGTGCATGATGAGGCGGTGGCGCACCAGGTCTTCCGGCTCGCGCGGCAGTCCCATGCGCGCCACGTAGTCCGGGCTGGCGCACAGCAGTCGCTCATAGGGCCACAGGCGCGCGCCCAGCAGCTCGCTGGAGGCGGGGAAGCCGCCGCGCACGGCGAAGTCCAGTCCTTCGGCGATGGGGTCGACCCATCTGTCGGTATAGCTGATGTCGATGCGCACGTCGGGGTACTCCTCGGCGTAGCGCCGCAGCACGGCCGGCAGCAGCGCCACGCCAAGCAGGTCGGGCGCGGAAAAGCGCAGCTGGCCCTGGGCGCCGCGCTGCGTCTCGCGCAGGGCTTCGCGCGTGCTTTCCTCCAGGCGCAGCAGGTCGCGCGCCGACTCGACATAGCGCTCGCCCTGGGGTGTCAGCGTCACGCTGGTCTTGCTGCGCGACAGCAGCTGCGCGCCCAGCTGGCGCTCAAGCGCCTGCACCGCGCGCGTGACGGCGCTGGGCGAGGCGCCCAGCGCGCGGGCCGCCAGCACGAAGCTCTGGCGCTCGGCCACGGCGCAAAAGACCTGGTGTTCCCATAGCGGGCCACGTTCCATGGCGCCTCCCTGATTGCGAATACCGCAACATGATATTGCAACGCTTGGCGGTCCGGCGCGCCTAGACTGCGCCCATCGACACTTTCACCACCGCACGCCATGACCGAACCGCATTACTACGATCCCCAGACCGGCGCCCGCCATGCGCTGGACGAGCCGCGCTGGTGTTCCGACGCGCGCACGCCGCTGATGATCTCGCCGCTGGCCGGCATTTCGCGCGACGACATCGACACGCGCGCGCGTTCGCTGTGGCGCTATCGCGCCGCGTTGCCGCGCGCCATCGACGCGCCGGTCTCCATGGGCGAGGGCTGCACGCCCATGGCCGAGCGCGCCTGGGGCGCGCTGCGCCCGCATTTCAAGCTGGAGTGGTTCAACCCGACCTGCAGCTTCAAGGATCGCGGCGCGGCCGTGATGCTGTCCTGGCTGCGCCAGATCGGCATCGGCGCCGTCGGCGAGGACAGCTCGGGCAATGGCGGCGCGGCCATCGCGGCGTTCGGCGCGGCGGCGGGCATGGCGGTGACCATCTTCGCGCCGGCCTATGCCTCGCCGGCCAAGATCGCGCAGATACGCGCCTTCGGCGCCGACGTGCGGCTGGTGGACGGGCCGCGCGAAGCCTCGCAGGACGCGGCCATCCGCGCGTCGGGCGAGCTGTACTACGCCAGCCACAACTGGCAGCCCTTCTTCCTGCAGGGCACCAAGTCCATCGCCTACGAAATGTGGGAGGACTTCGGCTTCGAGGCGCCGGACAACGTGGTGATTCCGGCCGGCGCCGGCAGCAATGTGCTGGGCTGCGCCATCGGCTTCGCCGAGCTGCTGGCGGCCGGCCAGATCCGCAGGCTGCCGCGCCTGTTCGTGGCCCAGCCGCTGCACTGCTCGCCGGTGGACGCGAGCTTCCAGGCGGGCGCGGATACCCTGGTCGAGCGCCCGGTGCTGCCCACGGTGGCCGAAGGCACGGCCATCCGCCAGCCCTTGCGCCTGCGCGAAATGCTGCAGGCCGTGCGTGCCAGCGGCGGGCAGACCGTGGCGGTGCCCGAGGACGCGATCGTGGCCGCCGTGCGCAAGCTGGCCGCGATGGGGCTCTACGCCGAACCGACCAGCGCGACGGCCGCCGCCGCGCTCGACATGCTGGCCGCGCGCGGCGCCATTGCGCCAACCGAGCGCACGGTCGTGCTGCTGACGGGATCGGGCCTGAAGGCCTCGCAGTTCATGACGGAGCTGTACTCGTAACCGCCCCGTCCGGGGCTATCCGGCGGCCTGGCCCGCCGCGCCCTCGCTGTCCGCCAGCAGGTGGTCGAGCAGGCGGCAGGCGCGCGCGCTCAGGCCCTGGCGCGACTGCACGCAGAGCAGCAGCTGGCGCGTGGCCCAGGCGTCGGACAGCGTCACCGTGCCCACGTCCAGCAGCCGGCTCATGCTGCGCGCCGTGCTTTCCGGCACGATGCCCACGCCCACGCCGGCCTGCACCAGCCGGCACATGGCGTCGAAGCTGCGCAGCTGCACGCGCAGCTTGATGGGCTTGCCTGCCACCAGGGCCTGGCGCGCCAGGAAGCGCTGCAGCGCGCTGCTGCGGTCCAGGCCGACGAAATCCTCGTCCAGCACCTCGCCGAAGGCGACCTGGGCGCGGCCAGCCAGCGCATGTCCGCGCGGCACGATCAGCACGAAGCGGTCGCAGCGGTAGGGATGGATTTCCAGCGCGCCGGTGTCGACCGTGCCCGCCACGATGCCGATGTCGGCCGAGCCGTCGGCGATGGCTTCGACGATCTCGTCGCTCAGCATCTCCTGCAGCTCGACGTTGATGCGCGGATGCGCGGCCAGGAAGCCGCTCAGCGCTTCCGGCAGGAAGGCGGTCAGCGCGTTGGTATTGGACAGCACGCGCACCGAGCCGCCGAATTCGCCGGCGCAGCCGGACAGGTCGTCGCGCAGGCGCTCGGCCTGCGCCAGCATCAGCCGGGCGTGCGAGGCCAGCTTCTGGCCGGCGGGCGTGGGGGTGACGCCGTGGCGGCCGCGTTCCAGCAGCGGCGCGCCGAGCGAGGCTTCCAGGTTGCGGATGCGGGCGCTGGCGGCGGCCAGCGCCAGGTTGGCGCGGGCGGCGCCGTGCGTGATGCTGCCGGCCTGCACCACATGCAGGAAGAGGGCCAGATCAGTCAGGTCGAAACGCATGCGTATCAGTTGCGCCAGCCTACGCCAGCCGTATAGGCAGCCTGCGCCAATCGCGCATTTTCAGCGTCGTACAGGGTCCGTACACTGCGCCGATTCCTGTTTTCGCCACGGTGGTTCCATGCATGCCTTAGTCTCCGGGTTTCCGATTCTACCCGCCGCCTTGACGGCGATCACGATCGCGCTATGGGCTTTTTCGCGCCTGCCGGAATACCTCACGGCGCTGCTGTTCTTCGGCGCCGCCATGGCGCTGGCGGCGGCGCCGCGCGAGGTGGTGTTCTCGGGTTTCGCCTCGGCCGCGTTCTGGCTGGTGCTCAGCGGCTATGTGCTGGGGCTGGCGCTGAAATACACCGGCCTGGCCGACCGCATGGCCGGCCTGCTGTCGCGCCGCCTGGCCGGCGGCTACCTGACCGTGACGGCCGGCGTGGTGACGCTGACCTATCTGCTGGCCTTTGTCATGCCGTCGAACATGGGACGCATCGCGCTGCTGATGCCCATCGTGCTGGCCTATGCCGACCGCATCGGCCTGGCGCCGGGCAGCCGAGGCCGCATCGGGCTGGCGCTGGCGGTGGGCTTCGGCACCTTTCAGCTGTCCACCTCCATCCTGCCGGCCAACGTGCCCAACCTGGTCATGGCCGGCAGCATCGAGGGCAGCTACGGGCTGCAGCTGGGCTATCTGCCTTATTTGTGGCTGCACGCGCCGGTGCTGGGCATCCTGAAGGGCGTGCTGCTGACCTGTTGCATCGCCTGGATGTTCCGCGACACGCCCAGGCGCGCGGAGCAAGTCGCCGCCGCCGCGCCGCTGTCGGCCGCCGAGAAACGGCTGGGCTGGCTGCTGGCGCTGACGCTGCTGGGCTGGGTGACCGACGGCGTGCATGGCGTGTCGCCGGCCTGGATCGGGCTGCTGTCGGCCTGCGTCTGCCTGCTGCCCAAGGTGGGCTTCGTCAGCGGCGACCAGTTCGGCAAGGAAGTGAACTTCCGCACCGCGATCTATGTGGCGGGCATCCTGGGGCTGGCGGCGATGGTGGCCGACAGCGGGCTGGGGGGCATCATCGGCAAGGCGCTGCTGGCCTGGCTGCCGCTGTCGCCGGACGCGCCGATGCGCAGCTTCTTCTCGTTGGTGGGCTTGTCGGCGCTGCTGAACTTCGTGGTCACCGCCAATGGCGTGCCGGCGCTGTACACGCCGCTGGCCGAGACGCTGGCGCAGGCCTCGGGTTTTTCGCTGATGGCGGTGTTGATGGCGCAGGTGGCGGGTTACGCCACGGTGGTCATGCCGTACCAGGCCTCGCCCATCGTGGTGGCGATGGGCATGGGCCAGGTGCCGGCGCGCAGCGGCCTGGCGCTGAGCCTGGTCACCGCGCTGCTGTCGTTCGTGTTGCTGGTGCCGCTGGACTACCTGTGGTTCAGGCTCCTTGGAATGCTGGGATCGTGACCATGGCTTCGGGCTCGGCCGCCGGTTCTTCCTTGGGCGCGAAGACGCGCAGACGATGGCCGTCCGGGTCCAGCGCCACGAAGGTGCGGCCGAAGTCCATGTCGATCGGCGCCTGCAGGATGGGCAGGCCGCGCAGGCTCCAGTCGCGGTAGCGGTCGGCCAGGGCCTGGGCGTCCGGCACGCTGAAGGCCAGTTCGGTGGCGCCGCCCCGGCCGGCGGCGGCCGGCTCCACGGTGTAGCGCGACCACAGGCCCAGCATCAGACCCGAATCCAGCGCGAACAGCGCGAAGGTGGGCGAGCTTTCGACGGGCGGGCGTTGCAGCAGCGCGCTGTAGAACGCCGCGCTGGCTTCGGGTTTTTCGACGTAGAGGATGAGGAAGTTCGTGTCGGACATGGCGCGCTCCTGGCGGCGGGTGGGACCCAGAGGTCGGTAGCGCAAGCTTAGAAGCGCATGCTGTCAGTTTTTGGCAGCAGTCTTTGGGACGCAGGCATCCTCCGCCCTGGCCTGTTCCCGGGTCTGGTTGAGCGCGCGCCATTCCTTGAGCAGCGCGTGGCGCCGGCGCGGGTAGCGCGGGCCGGGACTCAGGGCGGCGATGCGGTCGGTGCGGAAGTGGCGGAAATCCTGGCGCAGCTCGCACCAGGCCATGACGATGCGCACGCTGTCGAAGAATCCCAGCGCGAAGGGCCAGATGGTGCGCGCCGAGTCGGCGCCCTTGTCGTCGCGGTAGGTGATGTCCACTTTCTGCTCGGCGCGGATGGCCTGGCGGATCTGGGACAGGTCGACCCGGTCCACCACGCAGGCGGCGCTGGGGCCGATCAGCAGCGGAATCGCGTCCAGCTCGTCGCGCACTTCAGGCGGCAGCACGGCGCCGATCTTGGCCAGCGCGTTGCTGGCGGCCAGGCCCAGGCGCGCGTCCGAGCGCTGCGCGACCCAGCGCGTGCCCAGCACCAGCGCCTCGATCTCCTCGGTGCTGAACATCAGCGGCGGCAGCATGAAGCCGGGCTTGAGCACATAGCCCATGCCCGGCTCGCCGTCGATCTCCGCGCCCTGGGCCTGCAGCGTGGCGATGTCGCGGTACAGCGTGCGCAGGCTGATGCCCAGTTCCGACGCCAGGCGGTGGCCGCTGACCGGCAGGCGGTGGCGGCGCAGGGTTTGCAGCAGGTCGAGCAGGCGTTCGGCGCGGGACATGGACAGACGGTGGGGCGGGAATCACGCAATACTGCCACGAAATGGCAGTATTACGCATTGCTTGCGCCCTAGCGCTTGACCGGCTTGCCGGTGGCCACGTCGATCGCCGAGCCGTCTTCCAGGCTGACGCGGTAGATCTCGCGCAGCACGTTGCCGGCGAAACCGATCTCGACGATGGAGACATCCTTGAAGGTGGTCTGGATGCCGTCGGGCAGGATGGCGTTGAACTTGTCGGCTTCCTGCTTCATGGCGTCCTGCAGCCGCGCGTCGTACAGGGCCATGCTGTAGACCAGCGTGGTGTGCGGGTTGTGCGCGCGCACTTCCTGGCCGTCCCGCACGACGTTCACGCCGCTCACGCCCACGCTGCGGACCAGATCGCGGCCGGCGTCGGCCATTTTGGCGTACACCGGACCGGTGACGCGCGGCAGCGGGCCATCGCGCAGCGGCGCCAGCGCCGCCGTGACCACGGTGTTGTAGCGCATCAGTTCCTCGAAGCCGGCGCCGCTCTTGACCACGCCCAGGTCCAGCCACCATGGATGGCCGGCGCCCTTGGCGGCTTCGGTCGGATAGAAAGTCTTGAGCGTGACCGGAATCGGCGCGGGCGGCTTGGGCAGCGCGACCAGCATGCGAGCGGGCGTGGTCGGATCGGCGCTGTGGATGTGGACCACCGTCACGTGCGGAATGTTGGGCGTTTCCGCCTCGGTCTTCAGGCCCAGCTTGAGCAGGTCTGCCTTGAGCGCGCCATTGATCTTGCTGTCCAGCACGGCGTTGACTTCCTGGGGCAGGCGGTAGACCACGCCATAGGTCGCCTTGTGTTCGCGAAAGCCGGGCTGTTCCAGCGAGCTGTTGTCCTGGACGGCCGTGGCGGCGAGGGCGGTCGGGCCGCAAAGGACGGACAGGCCGAGCGTGGCCAGGGGCAGGATGCGTTTGAACATGGGATTTCCTTCTCGTTGTGATTGGGGACCCGCGAGAGTCGCGTCCAGTGTGAGAAGGCGGGATGTACGCCGTATTGCGCCGAACCAAAGAATTCCGATAGGTGCCGCCGATGTTCTGATAGCTGCGGGCGGGGGGGCCTGCGCCAGGCGGCGCCCGCCCCGTGCCGGCGCGGACGCCGGGTCAGGCCAGGAAAACCGCCGCCACGACCGCCAGGCCCAGCAGCAGGTTCACGCCCACCCAGCGGCGGATCAGGGCCATGTTGCGCCCGCCCGCCGGCCAATCGGCGGCCGCCACGGCGGCGGCCAGGCCCTTGAAGGGCACCAGCCGGATGTAGGCGTAGATGGCCGTCATGACGATGCCGCCTGCCGCCATCAGCGTCCAGGCGCGCGGCATGAAGAAGGCGCCGCCGCTTTGCGAGGCCTGCGTCGCTTCCTGCCCGATCATCGCCGCGCCGGTCGCCAGGATCAGCACGATGGCCGCCAGCACCGCGTTCAGGAACGGGCCCAGCACCGCCGCCATCAGGGTCAGGCGCTGCGGCGGTTCCAGTCTGGCGGCCGCCGGCCGCAGGAAACAGTGGGCGAACAGCATGCCGCCGACCCAGAGGATGACGGCCAGGAGGTGGGCGAGCTTGAGCAGGGCGTAGGACATGGTCTTGGGACAGTGGAAGTAGGGACGGCATCTCATCATATCGCCCTGGGGATTACGCGGAGGTCTTGACCTGGATCATGGGTTTTCACTTAGAATGAGATTGATTTCTATTTGTGATTATTCAAAGCTCGATATCAGGGAAGCCGCCGTGCCGAATTCCGCGCTCCTCACCGGCGACGCCGTCCACACGCTCTACAGCAAGCACCATGGCTGGCTGCACAACTGGCTGCGCGCGAAGCTGGGCAACAGCTTCGACGCGGCCGACCTGGCGCAGGACACCTTCATCCGGGTGCTGCGGCACCGGCAGGAAATCGAGGCGCTGCGCGAGCCGCGCGCCTACCTGACCGCCATCGCCAAGCGGCTGATGCTGAACCATCACCGCCGCCGCGCGCTGGAGCAGGCCTATCTGGACGCGCTGGCGGTCATGCCGCCGGCGCTGGCGCCGTCGGTGGAACAGCGGCTGCTGATCCTGGAGGCGCTGCACGAGATCGACGAAATGCTGTCAGGCCTGCCGGGTCCGGTGCGCGAGGCCTTCCTGCTGGCGCAGCTCGAAGGCCTGAGCCAGGGCGAGATCGCCGCGCGCCTGGATGTGTCGCCGCGCACTGTCCACCGCTACATCGCGCGCGGATACGAGCAATGCATCCTGGCGGTGGCATGAGCGCGCCGGCGGGCGGAACGGGCGAGCTGCCCGAGGTGGAACGGAGCGTCGCCCGGCAGGCGGCGCGCTGGATGATGCTGCTGGGCTCCGGCCGCGCCAGCCCGTCGGACCTGCTGGCCTGCGAGCAATGGCGCTCCAGCAAGGCCGAGCACGAACACGCCTGGCAGCGCGCGCAGCGCGTCAGTCAGCGCTTCGGCCTGGTGCCGGCCACGCTGGGCATGGCGGCGCTGAACCGGCCCGCGTCGCCGCGCCGCCGCGCCGTGCTCAAGACCCTGGCGCTGGCCGCGGCGACCGGTCCGCTGGCCTGGGCCGCGTGGCGCGCCGATCCGCTGGACTGGACCGCCGACTACCGCAGCGCCGCCGGCGAACTGCGCGAAGTGGCGCTCAGCGATGGATCCCGCCTTTACCTGAACACGGCCAGCGCCGTGGACGTGGCGTTCAGCGCCGCTTCGCGGCTGCTGCGGCTGCGCGCTGGCGAGATCGCGCTGCACGTGCGCGACGAGTCGGGCGCGCAGGCGCGGCCCTTCGTGGTGCGCACGCGCTACGGCGACATCGAGGCGCGCGCCGGCCGGTTCTGCGTGCGGCAGGAAGACGGGTTCTGCCGCGTCAGCGTGCAGGAGGGCGCGCTGCGGGTGGCGGCGCGCGCGGGACGGTATCTGCCGCTGGCGGCGGGCGCGGAGCTGCGCCTGGACGATCAGGGCCCATCTGACGCCGCGCCCGCCGATCCCCATGCCGCCGACTGGATGCGCAACGTGCTGCACGCCCGTGAAATGCGGCTCGACGCCTTCGCCGCCGAGCTGGGACGCTACCGGCCCGGCCTGCTGCGCTGCGATCCGGCGGTGGCGCATCTGCGCGTTTCGGGCGCGTTCCAGTTGCACGACACCGACGCGGTGCTGGCGGCGCTGCCGGCCACGCTGCCGGTGAGCCTGCGCTACCGCACGGCCTACTGGGTCACGATCGGGCCGCGCATCGCGGCGGCCTGAATCGCCGCTGTTACAAAAAAGTGAGAGCCATGTTGTCCGGTTCGGCGTGCTCGAGGGTCATGGAGGGTAGAGGCAGATGAATGCCTGTGCATGCCCGCAAGTCGCTACCCGCTGGATCGAAAGGACGATCATGACCCACCCCCTCTACCGCCGCCCGGGCGGCCCGCAGGCCGCCGACGGCGCGCCGCGCCGCCCGACCCGTCTATCCCTGGCCCTGCGCGCGGCGCTGGCCCTGTCGGCCGCGCCGGCGATCCTGGCGCCTTGCGCCGCGCAGGCGCAATCGGTTCAGGCCCGCACGGCCAGTTACCGCATCCCGGCGGGGCCGCTGGCCGAGGCGCTGCCGCGTTTCGCCGACGCCGCGGGCGTGACGGTGCTGTTCGATGCCGCCTTGCTGGGATCGCGCAGCAGCGGCGGCCTGAACGGCTCGTACTCTGTGTCCGAGGGCTTCGCCCGCCTGCTGGCCGGTTCCGGTCTGGCCGTGCGCGAGCGCAGCGCCGGCGTCTATGTGCTGGTGCAGCAGGCCGGCGTGACGAACCTCGATCCCGTGCGCATCGAGGGCGAGAGCAGCCGCCCGGCGCCCGCCTGGCAGAGCAGCACCGACCGCAAGCGCCTGGACGAGCTGCAGGTGCGCAACTGGAGCGACTTCGGCAAGCGCGTCGAGCCGGGCGTCAATTTCAACCGCCTGACCAACAGCATCAACATCCGCGGCCTGGACCAGGACCGCGTGCTGACCCGCGTGGACGGCATCCGCCTGCCCTGGCTGGACGATGGCGCGCGCGGCGTGAAGGGCGGCCTGGAATCGGTGGACTTCAACAGCCTGTCGCGCCTGGACATCGTGCGTGGCGCGGACGCCACGGGTAGCGGCGGCGGCTCGGGCGCGATCGCCGGCATCGCCGACCTGCGCACGCTCAATCCGTCCGATTTGCTGGATGACGGCAAGCGCTTCGGCGCGCTGGCCAAGACCGACTACGACACCACCGACAGCAGCTGGGGCACCAATGCGGCCCTGGCCGGCCAGATCCACGAGAACACCTTCTGGCTGGTGCAGGCCGGCCTGCGCAACGGGCACGCGGTGGACAACCGCGGCGACGTGGGCGGCTACGGCCCGCGCCGCAACCAGCCCACGCCCGAGGACTACAGCCAGCGCAGCTTCCTGCTCAAGCTGCAGCAGCGCGTGGACGGCGGCCATCGCTTCGGCGTGACCGGCGAGTATTTCAAGCGCACGGCGGACTTCGACAATATGTTCGAACAGGGCGCGGGCACGTCCTACCTGTACGGCGAGAACAGCGTGCGCAAGGAAACCGAGCGCCAGCGCGTGTCGCTTGACTACAGCTACAAGGCGCCGTCCGACGGCGGCCTGCTCGATACGGTCACGGCCGCGCTCTATTGGCAGCGCGTGTCGCTGGATACCAGCCAGACGGCGGTGCGTGGCGTGGATCCGCGGGCCTTCATCATTCCCCGCGATCCGTTCCGCTATGGCTTCCCCAGCGGCCCCTATGGCCGCGACAACAGCATCCGCCAGACCATGTACGGCGTGAACGCCGAGGCGACCAAGCGCCTGGGCGGCGCGGTGACGCAGCTGTGGACCGTGGGCGGCGAATGGTACGGCAACAAGACCGAGCAGCAATCCAGCGGCTATGACAACTGCCCGGCGATTCGTCCGGGCACGCCCGCGCCGTTCGGCCCGCGCGCCTGCGACATGCTGCACACCAACCAGGCCGACGTGCCGCAATCCAAGGGCAGCCAGTGGGCCATGTGGGTGCAGGACGAATTCGGCTTCGCCGACGGCCGCTATACGCTGACGCCGGCGCTGCGCTACGACCACTACAAGCAGAAGCCCGAGAGCACCGACAGCTACGCCAGCAATCCCAATGCCGGCAAGCTGCCTTCGGCCAACAGCGCCGGCCGCTTCTCGCCCAAGCTGCTGGCCGGCTGGAAGGCGGCCGACGAACTCAGCCTGTATGCGCAATACGCCTATGGCTTCAAGGCGCCCAGCCCGTCCCAGCTCTACACCAACTACGGCGGCGCCGGCACCTACCTGCGCGTGGGCAATCCCTACCTGAAGCCCGAGACCAGCAAGGGCTGGGAACTGGGCGCCAAGCTGGGTTCCGACGACCTGGGCGGCGCGCTGTCGTTCTTCGACAACCGCTACCAGAATTTCATCGACACCAGCGTGCCGCTGGGCGCCAGCTCGCCGCAATGGCAGCCGGGCTGGGCGGGCCAGTATCCGCTGGGCGTCACGGGCACCGTCAATCGCGCCCGCGTGCGCATCTACGGCGCCGAGGCCAGCGCGCACTGGAAATTCGCGACCGGCTGGCGCACCTGGGGCTCGCTGGCCTGGGCCGTGGGCAAGGACGAAGGCACTGGCCAGCACCTGAACTCGGTCGCGCCGCTCAAGGCCATCGTCGGCCTGGGCTACGGCCGCGACGCCTGGGGCGTGGACGCCATGCTGACGGCCGCGCTCAAGCGCGATAAGGTGGAGTATCCCAAGGCCACGGGCAAGACGCCCTATGCCGATTTCCAGGCGCCGGGCTATGGCGTGATGGACCTGATGGGTTACTGGCGGCCGGAAGCGGTCAAGGGCCTGCAGCTGCAGGCGGGTGTGTACAACCTGTTCGACAAGAAATACTGGGAGGCCATCAACGTGCCGACCGCGGGCGCGATGCAAATAGCGCGCCCGGTGGATTGGTACACCGAGCCGGGCCGCAGCCTGCGGATATCGCTCACGTACCAATATTGATCCGACATGCCGCCGCCCCTGCTCGCAGGATGCATCGTTTCACGGTGCGCGGAGGGCAGGGGCGGCGCTGTCGCCGCCGACGATCCGACATCTTTTCCATCACCCCCTTTCAGGCCGGAGGGCCAGACATGAGCAACATCGATTTCGACACCCGCGCCGCTGAACTGCGCGCCCGCAACGAGGCCCTGGCGGCCGAACAGCCCAAGCTGCGCGCCCGCAACCTGGCCCAGGCGCTGGGCGTGTCCGAGGCGCAGTGGGTCGCCGCCGGCTGTGGCGGCGTCAAGGCGACCGCGCTGCACGGCGAGCCCCAGGCCATCTTCCGCGACCTGGGCGCGCTGGGCGAGGTCATGGCGCTGACGCGCAACGACTGGTGCGTGCACGAACGCCATGGCCGCTACCTGGACATCCAGGCCGACGGTCCGGTCGGGCTGGTGCTGGGACCGGACATCGACCTGCGCGTGTTCTTCTCTTGTTGGCGCTCGGCCTGGGCCGTGGAACAGGACGGGCGGCACAGCCTGCAGTTCTTCGACGGCGAGGGCGTGGCCGTGCACAAGGTGTATCGCACCGAGGCCACCGATGTCGCCGCCTACGACGCGCTGGTCGCGCGCCACGCGGGCCCGTCGCGGTGGCCGGAAAGCACGCCGGCCGCGCCCGCGTCCGACGCCGCCAGCGTGGCCGACGGCGAGCAGTGGCGCGCCGCCTGGCTGGGCATGACGGACACGCACGAGTTCTTCCCGCTGCTGCGCAAGTTCAAGATCACCCGGCTGGCGGCGCTGGCCGCCGCCGGCGAGGATCTGGCCCAGCAGGTGCCGGCCGACGCCGTCGAGCGCGTGCTGGAGTCGGCGGCGGCCTCGGGCCTGTCCATCATGTGCTTCGTGGGCAACCGGGGCATGATCCAGATCCACACCGGCCCGGTGCAGCAGCTGCGCCGCACCGGGCCCTGGTACAACGTGCTGGATCCGAAGTTCAACCTGCACCTGGACACCACGGCCATCGCCTCGTCCTGGGTGGTGAACAAGCCGACCTCCGACGGCTGGGTCACGTCGCTGGAGCTGTACGCCGCCAACGGCGACCTGATCGCCCAGTTCTTCGGCGAGCGCAAGCCCGGCAAGCCCGAGCTGCCCGGCTGGCGCGAGCTGATGAGCGGCCTGTGCGCCGTGCCGCTGGCCGTATGAGGACATGCCCATGATGCGCAAGACTCCGATGCCTCGCCCCATGTCCGGGAGGTTCGCCCGCGTCCGTTCGCCGCGCCTGTTGCTTGCACGCCTGTCCGCCGTCGCGGCAGCCTGGCTGGCCGGGTTGTGCGTGGCCCAGGCCGCGCCCGAGCGCGTGGTCACGCTGGGCGGCAGCGTCACCGAGATCGTGTACGGGCTGGGCCAGGGCGCGCGGCTGGTCGGCGACGACCAATCCAGCCTGTATCCGCCCGAAGCCCGCCGGCTGCCCAGCGTGGGCTACTACCGCGCCGTGCCGGTCGAAGGGGTGCTGTCGCTCAAGCCGGACCTGGTGCTGGCCTCGGAGCAGGCCGGTCCGCCGGACGCGCTCAAGCGCCTGGGCGAGGTCGGCGTGCGCGTGGTGACGGTGTCCGACCAGCCTTCGGTCGATTCGCTCAAGGCGCGCATCCGCGCCGTGGCCGAGGCGCTGGACGCGCGGCCGGCCGGCGAGCGCATGATCGAGGACCTGGGCCGCGAGCTGGCCCGCGCCGAGGCGCTGCCCGCCAGGCCCGCGCGCGCCATGCTGCTGATCAATCGTGGCGGCGCGCCGCAGGCGGCGGGGCGCGACACCGCGGCCAACCAGCTCATGGAGCTGGCCGGCCTGGTCAACGTGATGCAGGGCCAGCAGGGCTACAAGCCGCTGTCGGCCGAGGCCGTGGGCGCGCTGGCGCCCGACGTGCTGATCGTGACCAGCATGTCGGTCGAGGCCAGCGGCGGGCTGGACGCGCTCCTGGGCCTGCCCGGCCTGGCCTCGACCGAGGCGGCGGCGAAGCGGCGCGTGGTGGTCATGGACGACCTGCTGCTGCTGGGGTTGGGACCGCGCCTGCCGCAGGCGCTGACGCAACTCAAGCAAGAGGTGGCGAATGTCATGGCGCGCTAGCGCGCCGCGCTCGGTGGCACTGATCTGCCTGGCGCTGGCGGCCGCCGTGCTGGCCGCCAGCGCCAGCGGCGCCGTGTCCATTCCACTGCGCGCGCTACCTGCGCTGCTCTGGGGCGAGCCCGCGCCCGATCAGGTGCTGTGGCGCAATGTGCTGATCGACATCCGCCTGCCGCGCGTGCTGTTCGCCGTGGTGGCGGGGGCAGGGCTGGCCGTGTCCGGCGCCGCCATGCAGGCGCTGTTCCGCAATCCGCTGGCCGAGCCGGGCCTGATCGGCATCACCGCCGGCGGCGCGCTGGGCGCGGTCGGCGCCATCGTGCTGACGGCCGGCGGCTTCTGGATCACCGCGCCGGCGGCGTTCGTCGGCAGCCTGCTGGCCACGCTGTGCGCCTATGCGGTGGGCCGGCGCGTGCCGGGCGTGGCGGGCTTGCTGCTGGCCGGCGTGGCCATCACGGCGGTCGCCTTCAGCCTGATCGGGCTGCTGACCTTCATGGCCAACGACGCCCAGCTGCGCGACCTGACCTTCTGGAACATGGGCAGCCTGGCGCGCGCCAACTGGACGCTGCTGGCCTTCCTGGGCCCCTGGGTGGCGCTGCTGTCGGCCTGGATGATGACGCAGTGGCGCGCCATGAACGCGCTGCTGCTGGGCGAGCGCGAGGCCCAGCACCTGGGCTACGCGCTCAAGCCGCTGCGCGTGCGCCTGGTGCTGGCCAGCGCGCTCATCATCGGCCCGCTGGTCGCGGTGACCGGCAGCATCGTCTTCGTGGGGCTGGTGGTGCCGCACCTGGTGCGCATGACGCTGGGCGCCAACCACCGCTGGCTGCTGCCGGCCAGCGTGGCGGGCGGCGGCCTGGCCCTGGTGCTGGCCGATTGGGCCTCGCGCGTGGCGGTGACGCCGGCCGAATTGCCCATCGGGCTGGTCACGGGACTGGTCGGCGGTCCCTTCTTCCTGTGGCTGCTGGCGCGGGGCAGGAGGGTCGGATGACGCTGGCCGCTGAGAACCTCATCCTGTCGCGCGGCGGCGCGCGCGTGCTGGACCACGTGTCGCTGGAGCTGGGGCCGGGCGAAGTGGTGGGCCTGCTGGGCGCCAACGGCGCCGGCAAGTCGACGCTGCTGGGCGCGCTGGCCGCCGAACTGCGCGCCGGCGAGGGCGCGTTGCGCCTGGATGGCGACGATCTTGCCGGCATGGCGCCCGCGCGGCTGGCGCGCCGGCGGGCGGTGTTGCCGCAGAAGCCGGGGCTGGGCTTCGACCTGGGCGTGGCCGAAGTGGTGGCCATGGGCGCCTACCCCTTTCCCGAGCTGCCGCCCCTGGCCGTGGACGCGCTGGTGGACAGGACGCTGGCGCTGGCCGACGCCACCCATCTGCGCGCGCGCCGCTACCCCGAACTGTCGGGCGGCGAGCAGCAGCGCGTGCAGTTCGCGCGCGTGCTGACCCAGTGCCTGGCGGCGCGCGCCGAGGGCGAGGCGCGCTACCTGCTGCTGGACGAGCCGACCGCCAGCCTGGATCCCAGGCATCAGGGCGAGCTGCTGCGCGTGGCGGCGGACCTGGCGCGCGACGAGCGCGTGGGCGTGCTGGTGATCCTGCACGACATGAACCTGGCCGCGCGCTGGTGCGACCGGCTGCTGCTGCTCTGCGGCGGACGCGCCATCGCGTCCGGACCGCCGTCGCAGGTGTTGACGCCGGCCAGCCTGCACCTGGCCTATGGCATCGCCGCCCAGGTGGTGCCGCATCCGCTGGCGCCGGGCCGGGTGCTGGTGCTGACCGCCTGAGGGGCCGGCGGCGCGGTTCCGTCCCGGGGCCGCGCCGCCGGTAGA
>NZ_JCBANG010000067.1:0-36753 GCF_059760905.1 Achromobacter sp. 1011811831 | reverse complement strand
TCCCAGGCCCGGGGCGTGCCGCCGTTGTCGCATGGGCGGGCCGCCTTGCGCGGTGCCTGCGCGCGGGTGGCATGCCCGGCTCAGGATTGCCGGGTTTTCCTGGCACAGGAAAATGACAGGTGTTTGATCCTGCGCACGTTAAGTTTTCGAAAATGTAGCCGTTAATTGCGATAACGCCTGGAGATAGGCGATGAAACAGGTTCCGACGTCCGAAAGTGGTGCAAGATGGCTTTCGGATTCACGGACCAGGCGGGGACTGGCCTGCGCATCGCGCGGGCTCGGCGTGCTCGCCCTCATGGAATCGCTCTTCTCCGAATGAAGCAACAGGAGACCGGCAATGCGAGTGAACCTTCCCATCCACAATGTGGAAACCAAGCTGCGCGAGGATCAATACCTCATCTCGCGCACGGACACCAAAGGCCGGATTCTCTATGCCAATCCCGCCTTCATCGAGGTCAGCGGCTTCTCCCGTGAAGAGCTGATCGGCAAGGCCCACAATATCGTCCGCCATCCGGACATGCCGCCGCAGGCCTACGAGGATTTGTGGCGGACCCTGCAGGCAGGCGAGTCCTGGCTGGGGCTGGTCAAGAACCGCAGGAAGGACGGCGGCTACTACTGGGTGCTGGCCAATGCCACGCCCATCGTCGAGAACGGCGAGGTGGTGGCCTATTCGTCGGTGCGCGTGCGGCCCAGCGACGAGCAGATCGAAATGGCCGAGGCGCTCTATGCCCGCATCCGCGAGGGGACCGCGCGCGGCGTGCGCATTCGCCGGGGCCGGCCGGTGCGGGCCGGCTGGCGCCGCATCATCGACGTGCTGGCGTATCCCTTCCGCTCGGGCGTGCGCAGCCGCATGCTGCGCCACGCGCTGGTGTCGGCGAGCTTCGTGGCGGGCGCCGGCGCCTACGGCCTGCATGCGAACTGGGACGCGCTGAGCACCGCCGGCGCCAGTTTCGGCTGCGCGCTGGTGGCGCTGGGCGTGGCGGCCGTCTTTCTGCTGGGCTGGCGTTTGTCGCGCTCGGTGACCGGTCCGGTGGTGGACGCCGCCAACATGGCGCGCCAGGTGGCCGCGGGCAACCTGACCACGCAGATCGTGGCCGAGTCCGACGACGAGATCGGCAGCCTGATGTTCTCGCTGGAAGTCATGCGCAAGAGCCTTATCGGTATCGCGCAGGACGTGTACCGAGGCATCGAGGGTACCACCCAGGCGGCGGTGCACATCGCGCGCGGCAACCAGGAGCTGGCCGGCCGCACCGAGGGCCAGGCGGCCTCCTTGCAGCAGACAGCCGCGAGCATGGAGCAGCTGACCTCCACCGTGCGCCAGAATGCCGACAATGCGCACCAGGCCAATCAGCTGGCCGCCAGCAGCATGGACGTTGCCCGTCGAGGCGGCGTGGCCGTGGGGCAGGTGGTCAACACCATGCATGGCATCTCCGACAGCTCGCGCAAGATCGCCGACATCGTCAGCATCATCGAGGGCATCGCGTTCCAGACCAATATCCTGGCCCTGAACGCGGCGGTGGAAGCAGCGCGCGCCGGCGAATCCGGCAAGGGCTTCGCCGTCGTGGCCGGCGAAGTGCGCAACCTGGCGCAGAAGAGCGCGCAGGCGGCCAAGGAGATCAAGGGCCTGATCGAGGACTCGGTGGACCGCGTCAACGAGGGTTCGGCCCAGGCCGAGCAGGCGGGCGCGACCATGGAAGAGATCGTGGCTGCGGTGCGCCGGGTCACGGACATCATCGGCGAGATCTCGCAGGCCTCGCAGGAACAGTCCAGCGGCATCGAACAGGTCGACACGGCCGTGTCGCAGATGGATGTCATGACGGTGCAGAACACCTCGCTGGTGCAGGAGCTGGGCGGCGCGGTCATGCAGCTGGGCGAACAGTCCGGCTCGTTGCGTGAAACGATCCGCGTCTTCCGCCTGACCGGCCAGCCTTGAGGGGATGGCTTGGCCGTGCCGGCTTGGAAGGGGCGGCCATGACGGGCAGTCTCGCAATCTGCCTCAGTCTTCCCAGACCGGGGCCGCACGGATCCGGCTCCGCCGGTCCGTAGCGGCGCCCCCTGGGGGGAAGCGCGCAAGCGCTCCGGGGGGGCTCCACTCCGGATTAGCCTCCGGCTAATCCGTCTACTACTCGGCTCATGGCCGAGAGGCCGGATTCGAACAGCGATTCCAGGAAGGGCCCGGCGTGGGGCAGCACCACGGTGAGCACGGTGACGCCCACGATCAGGGTCACGGGAAAACCCACCGAGAACACCGACAGCTGTTGCGCGGCGCGGTTGAGGATGCCCATGGCCAGGTTGATGGTCAGCAGCGCGCAGATCAGCGGCAGCGCCAGCAGCAGGCCGGACACGAAGATGGTCTTGCCCCATTCGACCACCACGCCCCAGCCGTTCTGGTGCAGCTGGATCTGCGCGATGGGCAGGGTGTCGAAGGAGCGCACCAGCGCCGCCAGCACCAGCAGGTGTCCATCGAGCGCCAGGAAGGTCAGCATGGCGATGACGTTGAGCATGCGCGACAGCACCGCCGTATTGGCGCCGGTGCCGGGATCGAAGAAGGACGCGAAGGACAGGCCCATCTGCAGGCCGATGAACTCACCCGCCGTTTGCACCGAGGCGAACACGATGCGCATGGTGAAGCCCAGCGCGATGCCGGTCAGCACCTGCTGCATCACCATCCAGAGTCCGGCGTAGGAGCCGGGGGCCACGGGCGGCATGGGGTCCAGCGTGGGGCCGATGGCCGCGGCCAGCACGAAGGACAGGCCGACCTTGACCTTCACGGGCACGGCGGATTCCGAGAACAGCGGCGCGGTGGCCACCAGCGCCAGGATGCGCACGAACGGCCAGATGAACTGGCCGATCCAGCCGTTGAGCTGTTCGAGGGTGAACGCGATCATGGGTGCGCCGGCGGCCGCGCCGGTCAGGACACCAGGCCGGGGATCTGCCCGATGAGCTGGCGGATATAGTCCACCATGAGGCCGATCAGCCACGGGCCCAGCAACACCAGCACGCCGCACATGGCCAGCAGCTTGGGGATGAAGGACAGCGTCATTTCGTTGATCTGCGTGGCGGCCTGGAAAATGCTGATGACCAGGCCCACGACCAGCGTGACGAGCAGCAGCGGGCCGGCCATCGCCAGCGCGATCTTCATCGCCTGGTAGGTCATGGTCATGACGGTTTCAGCGGTCATGGCGGTCCTCCGGGCTTATTGGTAGAAGCTCTGGGCCAGCGAGCCCATGAGCAGGTGCCAGCCGTCGGCCAGCACGAATAGCATCAGCTTGAACGGCAGGGACACCGTCACGGGCGGCACCATCATCATGCCCAGCGCCATCAGCACGCTGGCCACGACCAGGTCGATGATGAGGAATGGAATGAAGATGGTGAAGCCGATCTGGAACGCCGTCTTGAGCTCGCTGGTGATGAAGGCCGGCACCAGGATCTTCAGCGGCACCTGCGACGGGTCGTCCAGCGCCGGTTGCTTGGCCAGGTTGGCGAACAGCGCCAGATCGTTCTCGCGGGTCTGGTGCAGCATGAAGGTGCGCAGCGGCCCGGCGGCGCGCTCGACCGCGGTCTCGAACTGGATCGAGCCCTCGGACAGGGGCTTGTAGGCGTCGGCGTAGATTTTGTCGAACACCGGCGACATGGTGTAGAAGGTCAGGAACAGCGCCAGCCCGATCAGCACATGGTTGGGCGGCGACATCGCCGTGCCCATGGCGCTGCGCAGCAGGCCCAGCACGATGATGATGCGGGTGAAGCCCGTCATCATCAGCAGCGCCGCCGGCAGGAACGACAACGAGGTCATCAGCAGCATGGTCTGCATGCTGAGCGAGTACGTCTCGGAGCCGTTCGGGCCCGGCGTGGCGGTCAGGGCGGGCAGGGTGGCCTGGGCGACGACGCCGGCCGGGAACAGCGCCAGCCCCAGCAGCGCCGCGGCGCCCAGCATGGGCAGCATGCCGCGCCCGGCGCGGGAGGAAGTCATGCGTCTGAGGAAATTCATGAGGGTCGCGGGCTAGCGGCGCTTGAGCGCCTGGCCCAGCTTGGCGGCGAAGGCCGAGGCGGGCAGGGACGCGCCTTCGGGCAACTCGCCGGCAGGCATGGTGTGCAGGGTGGTGAGCTGGTTCGGGCTCACGCCCACCACCAGCCAGGTCTTGTCCACTTCGATGACCACGACGCTCTGGCGGGCGCCCAGCGGCAGCGCGGCAACCTGCTTGAGCAGGCTGCCGCCGCCGCGCTGCACCAGCCCGGCGCGGCGCGCCAGCCAGGCCGAGGCCAGGATGGCCGCCACCACCAGCACCAGGCCGATGATGACGCGCAGCAGGGCGGATTCGGTCATGATGGCCTGCCCGCTGGTCAACGGCGGTTGTTCAGGCGGTTGATGCGCTCGGACGGGGTGATGATGTCGGTCAGGCGAATGCCGTACTTGTCTTCCACCACCACGACTTCGCCCTGGGCGATCAGATAGCCGTTGACGAAGATGTCCATGGGCTCGCCGGCCAGGCCGTCGAGTTCCACCACCGAGCCCTGGCCCAGCTGGAGCAGGTTCTTGATGGTCAGGCGGGTGCGTCCCAGTTCGACGGTGAGCTGGACGGGCACGTCCATGATCAGGTCGATGTCGGTGCCGGTGCCCGTGGTGGTGCCGGACAGCGGCTTGAACACCGATTGGGCGGCCGGCTGCGCGGCGGGCTGGGCCGGAGCGGGGGCCGGCGCGGGCGCGGGCGCAGGGGCGGCAGCGGCGGCGGGCGCCGCGGCGGTCTGTTCGGCCATGGCGGCGGCCCAATCGTCCTGCGGTTCCTGCGGCTTCAGGCCGTCGGCCTGGGTGGGCGGATTGGCGCGGGATTGTTCGGCGAGCGCGTCGGCCCAGTCGTCGGCCGGGGACGAGCCAGTGCCGGGCTCGTTCTTGTCAGTCATGGTCGGGGGCCTCGTTTGAATCGGAATCGTGAGTAAACATGTTGTGCACGCGCAGGGCGTACTGGCCGTTGAAGACGCCGTAGCCGCATTCCATCAGCGGCACGCCGTCGACGCTGGCGATGATGGTCTGGGGCACGTCCACCGGAAGCACATCGCCCACCTTCAGGCGCATCAGCTCGCGGATGCTGGACGGAATGCGGGCGAATTCGGCGACCACGTCGATGTCGGCGCTGCGCACCTGGCGCGACAGCTGCTGGGCCCAGCGCTGGTCCACTTCCTCCAGCGCGGTCTCCTGCAGCGGGCGCGTCAACAGGTCGCGCACCGGCTCGATCATGGAATAGGGCAGGCAGATGTTCAGATCGCCGCCGGTGGCGCCGAACTCGATATGGAACGAGCTCACGACCACGACTTCATTGCTGCCGGTGATGCTGGCGAACTTGGTGTGCATCTCCGAGCGCACGTACTCGAATTCGATCGGATAGACCGGATCCCAGGACTTGCCGTAGCTCTCCAGCGTCAGGTTGAGCAGGCGCTGGATGATGCGCTGTTCGGTGGTGGTGAAGTCACGGCCCTCGACGCGCGTGTGGTAGCGGCCATCGCCGCCGAACAGGCTGTCGATGACCAGGAACACCAGGTTCGGGTCATAGGTGAAGAGCGCGGTGCCGCGCAGCGGCTTCATCTGAATCATGTTCAGATTGCTCGGCACGGGCAGGTTGCGCTCGAAGTCCGCGTACTTCTGGATCTTGATCGAGCCGACGGTGATGTCCGCGCTGCGGCGCATGAAGTTCAGCAGCACATGGCGCATCTGGCGAGCGAAACGCTCGTTGATCAGCTCCAGCGTCTGCATGCGGCGGCGCACGACCCGGTCCGGAGAACTCAGGTCATAGGCCCGCGCGCCGTCGATGGCGCCCGCGGTTTCCTTTTTGCTGTCGCTCTCGCCGGTTACGCCGGCCAGCAGCGCATCGACTTCATCCTGCGAAAGAAACGCCTCGTAGGCCATGCTTATTGCACCACGAACGCCGTGAACAGCACGTCGGTGACGTACTGGCCGTCAGGCAGCGGCGAGAACGGACGGTTGACGGCCTGCTTGATCGCGTTGGCCATGTCGGTCTTGCCCTGCGAAGTCTGCACGGCGGTCGGCGACTGCGACGACAGCACCATGAGGATGCGGCTGCGGACCTCGGGCATGTACTTTTCCAGGCGGGTGCGGGTCTGCTCGTCGTTGACGCGCAGCGTCAGGCCCACGTGCATGATGCGCTCGGTGTCGGCGTTCTGCAGCGTGACCGTGAACGCCTCGATCGGCACGAAGATCGGCGCGGGCACGGCGACCGGCGTGGTCGGCGGGGCGACGAAGGTGGTCGGCTGCGGGGTCTGGCCCGGCACGCCAGGCGCGCCCGGCGTGCCGGGTGCGCCAACCTGGCCCGGATTCTGGCCGACGGCGAGCGACACGTTGGCGCCATTGGGCGGCGGCTGCATGCGTTGCGTGATGAACCAGGTCGCGCCGGCGCTGGCCGCCGCGACCAGCAGCAGGACCAGGACCCCGAGCACGGGACGGAGGATGCGGCCCAGGCCGCCGGAGCGGGTGGGAAGCGTGCCGCGCGCCGGCATGGTGGAAGGTTTTGAAGTCGCCATCTTGGTGTCGATGCGTGTTTGCCGCTAATGAAAACGGACTCTCAGTGGATGAAAGCATTCTGCCCGAAATCCCGCGCCGGTTTGGGAGCGAAAAACAGGGCGAAAGCCGCGTATCTCAAGCTATTGCTGCACTGCGCGCAGCCCCGGCGGGGCCGCGCGCCAGCCGGGATTACGCGAAGGTGTCGACCAGCGCGTTGGCGTTGCGGGGCGAGGCCGCCGCGGGACGCGAGGCGTCGGCCACCACGTCGCCCGCGCCGCCCGTCAGGCCGCTGCCCTGGCGCTGCGAACCGCCGCCCTGGTTCTGGGCGAACTGCTGCTGGGCGGCCTGCTCGCCCACGCTGGTCTGGCCCAGCGAGATGCCGGCCTGCGCCAGCGCCTGCTGCAATTGCGGCAGGGCGGTTTCAATGGCCTGGCGCACGGAAGCGTGCGCCGACACGAAAGAGGCGCTGGCCACGCCGTCGGCCAGGTTCAGGCTGACGCGCAGCGGGCCCAGGTCCGGCGGATCCAGGCGCAGCTCGGCGGTCTGCACGCCATGGCGCGCGCTGTTGCTCATCACGACCAGTTGCTGGCCCAGGTCCGTGCCCCAGTGAGTGGCGCCGACCGGGGTGGCGACCTGCAGGGCGACCGGCGGCTGGCCGATGCCGGCGGGGTTGAACACAGGCAGGGGCTGCTGGCGCTGGGCCGCGACGGCCAGCGATTGCGCCAGATGGTCCTGCGCGCCGGCGGCGTGCTGCGGCAGCTGGAACGTCTGCGTAGCGGCCGGTAGCGGCGCGGATTCTTCTTCATGGCGGGCGGGCTGTTGAGCCCCGGCCTGGGACGCTTGCGCCGCTTCGACGGCGGTGCGCGGCGCGGGGCGCGGCAGCGCGTTGTCGGCGACCAGGCGCGGCGCCTCGGCGGCGGGCGCGATGGTCTTGACGTCGGCGGTCACGGCGGCGGACTGGCTGCCGGGCTTGGCGGCGGCGGTGACCACGGGCACGGCGAGTTCCGCGTCGCGGGCATCGCGGGCGGCGGCGGCCTGGGCCTGTTGCGCTGTCAGCGGCACGGGCGCGCGCGGCGTCGGCGTGACCTCGTTGGCGTTCAGCGCGTTGACCAGCACGGCGGCGGTGCCGCTGGCGGCGGTCACGGCGGCCTGCGCGGCGCCACGGGCGTTCTGCACCTGCTCGGCGGCCTGGGCGGCGATCTCCAGCGCCTGCTGCGGCAGCAGGGCCTGCGGCACGGGCTGCTGCGCGGCGGCGACCGCCATCGCGCCGGCCTCGGCCTGGGCGGCCTTCTCGACGGCATCGTCGATGGCGCCGGAAGCGGCGTTCTCGGCATTGCCTTCCGCGCTGCCGCCGGTCTTGCCGGGCGCGGGTTCCTTGGCGCCGTTGCCGGCGGGGCGGGCGTCATTCGATTGGGTCGGACGCTGCTGGGCCAGCACTTCGGAGAAGCTGGGGCCCTTGTTGTCGGACAGGGAGGACTTGGCGCCAAAGGCGTCGGCCGGCGAAACCGGCGCGGACGGGGCGATGGCGGGCAGGGGCAGGGGAGCGTTCATCTTGGGCTTCCTGTGGTATGTCGCTTAATGCATGCCGGTCTGGCGCTGGACCAGGCGGGCCGAGTATTCGTCGTTCAGGCGCTGTTCGCGGCGCGATTCGGCGACGGCTTCGGCGCGCTGCGCGCGTTGCGCCAGCGCGTCGTAGGAATTGAGCTTGCGCTTTTCCTGCTGGTAGTAGAGCCGGCCCTTGTTCAGGTTCTCGTCGGCCTGCTGCAGCACGCCCTGTTGCTGGGCGATGGCGTCGTCCAGCGTGCCGATGAAGCGCTGGTAATTGTGGCAGTCGCTGGCCGACATGCCGGAGGTCATGGCCTGCTGCAGCCGCTCGAGGTAGTCGTGGCGGTAGTCCTGCAGCATGCCGAGCTGGCGTTCGGCGTTGGTGCGTTCGGCGCTGAGACGGCCGAGCAGGCGCGCGGCTTCGTCCGTGCTCTCCTTGGCCAGATTGATCAGCATGTCCAGGGGAAGTTGGCTAGGCATAGGTGTCCCTCAACTCGAAACTGGCCTGCAATTGGTTGACCGCGTCCTGGTAGCCGACGTTCTCGCCGATATCCTGTTGCAGGAAGGCTTCCAGGCGCGGGTAACGGGCGATGGCATCGTCCAGCTGCGGATCGTTGCCGGCCACGTAGGCGCCGACGGCGATCAGGTCGCGATTGCGCTGGTAGCGCGACAGCGTCTGCTTGAAGCGGCGCACGACCGAGAACTGCTGCGGCGTGATCAGCGACGTCATGGCCCGGGAAATCGACGCTTCGATGTCGATCGCGGGGTAGTGGCCGGCTTCGGCCAAGTGGCGCGACAGCACGACGTGGCCGTCGAGAATGGCGCGGGCCGAGTCGGCGATCGGATCCTGCTGGTCGTCGCCTTCGGCCAGCACGGTGTAGAACGCGGTGATCGAGCCGGCCTTGCCGTTCGGGCCGGGCGCGCCCATGCCGGTGCGTTCCACCAGGCTGGGCAGCTTGGCGAAGACCGAGGGCGGATAGCCCTTGGTGGCGGGCGGCTCGCCGATGGCCAGCGCGATCTCGCGCTGCGCCATGGCGTAGCGGGTCAGCGAGTCCATGATCAACAGCACGTCCAGGCCCTGGTCGCGGAAGTGCTCGGCCAGGCGCGTGGCGTAGGCCGCGCCCTGCAGGCGCAGCAGGGCCGACACGTCGGCCGGCGCGGCCACCACGACTGAGCGCGCCAGGCCTTCGGGGCCCAGGTTGTGCTCGATGAATTCCTTCACTTCGCGGCCGCGCTCGCCGATCAGCCCGACGACGATGACGTCGGCCTTGGTGTAGCGGGCCATCATGCCCAGCAGCACGCTCTTGCCCACGCCGGAGCCGGCGAACAGGCCCATGCGCTGGCCTCGGCCAACCGTCAGCAGGCCGTTGATGGCGCGCACGCCGGTGTCCAGCACCGTGTCGATGGGCGCGCGCGAGAGGGGATTGATCGGCTGGGCGGACAGCGGCGCCAGTTGGGCGCCGGTCAGCGGGCCCAGTCCGTCCAGCGGGCGGCCGGCGCCGTCCAGCACGCGCCCGAGCAGGGCGTTGCCCACGGGCAGGTGGCGGCCCAGCTGGGGCTTGGCGTTGCCGTTCAGTTCGGCTTTGCTGGGCAGCGGAATCTGGCGCTGCACGGGCGGTTCGCCGGGCACCACGCGGGCGCCGGGCGGCAGGCCGGAAATGTCGGCCTGCGGCATCAGGTACAGGGTGTGGCCGTCGAAGCCCACGACCTCGGCGTCGGCCCAGTGGTCATGGCCGCGCGCGATTTCGATGCGGGCGGCGGCCCCCACCGGCAGGCGCAGGCCGGTGGCGTGCAGCACCAGGCCGGTGGCGCGGGTGATGCGGCCGCTGACCAGCCAGGGCTCGGTCGAGGCGGCGCGGATCGAGCCGATCTCCAGCTGGGTCTGCCAGCGGTCGATGACCGGCACGGCCGGCTGGGCGCTCATGGCGTCGCCTCCGCTCCCTGGGCGCTTTCTTCCCAGGACGTGTTGCGGCCCAGCGAGGCGGCCACGCGGCGCCAGCGCGTCTGCAGCGTGGCGTCGATGTCGCCATAGGGCGTTTCGGCGCGGCAGCCGCCTCGCACGACCGATTCGTCGGCCAGGACGCGCCAGTGGCCTTCCTTCAGCTCGTCGGCCAGGTGCAGGCGGATCAGCTCGATGTCCTGCGGATTGGCCCACAGCCGCATCTGGCCGCCGGCGCTGGGATTGATGTGCAGCACTTCGCGCACGGCGTGCACGACGGCTTCGGGTTGCTCCGCCAGGGTGTTGCGGATCACCTGCTGGGCGATGTCCAGCGCCAGCGTCAGCAGGCTTTGGCCCATACGCTCTTCCAGCGCGCCGATCGAGGCGGCGCAGGATTCGGCCAGGGCGTGCAGGCGGGCGGCTTCCTCGGCGCCCTGTTCGCGCGCCAGGGCCAGGCCCTCGGCGTAGCCGGCCTCGCGGCCCTCGGCATGGCCGACTTCGCGGCCTTCGGCGCGGCCGGCTTCGTGGCCGGCGGCGTGGCCTTGTCCGTAGCCGTCCTGGCGGCCTTCGGCCACGGCTTGCGCGCGCAGCTGGGCCAGCACGACTTCGGGGTCCGGGCCGGGATCGGGTTCCGGCTCGGGCGCGACCTCGACGGGCGGCGGCTCGTCGAACGACAGCATCTGCCAGCGCCGCCATGCGGCGCTGCGCGAGAGCAGGGTCGTCGAGCCGTTGTCCGCGTCAGACATACGCGTCGTCTCCCGAATTGCCCAGCACGATCTGGCCGCTCTCGGCCAGGCGGCGGGCGATCTGCAGGATCTTCTTCTGCTCGGCCTCGACCTTGGACATGCGGATCGGGCCTTGCGCTTCCAGGTCCTCGCGCAGCATCTCGGCGGCGCGGCTGGACATGTTGCGCAGGAACTTGGCGCGCAGCTCTTCCTGGGCGCCCTTGAGCGCGACCATGAGCGTGTCGTTGTCGATTTCCTTGAGGATGAGCTGGATGGCGCGGTCTTCGACGTCGAGCAGGTTGTCGAACACGAACATCTCGTCGATGATCTTCTGCGCCAGGTCGGCATCGCGCTCGCGCAGGCTGGCGACCACGGTTTCCTCTTCGGTCGAGTTCATCATGTTGAGGATCTCGGCCGCGGTGCGCACGCCGCCCATCTTGCTGCGCTTGGCGCCCTGGCCGGCCAGCACCGAATTGAGCACGTCGGTCAGTTCGGACAGCGCGGCCGGCTGCACGCCGCCGAAGGTGGCGATGCGCAGCATCACGTCGTTGCGCAGGCGGTCGGTCAAGAGCGCCAGCACGCCGGCGGCGCGGTCGCGCTCCAGGTGCACCAGGATGGTGGCGATGATCTGCGGGTGCTCGTCGCCGATCAGCTCGGCCACGGTGTGCGGATCCAGCCAGTTCAGCGCGTCGATGCCGCTGCCGCCTTCGCCGGCTTCCAGGATGTCCTCGATCAGGCCGGCGGCGCGGTCGCTGCCCAGGGCCTTGGTGAGCACGGTGCGGATGTAGTCGTCCGAGCCCAGCGTGACGGCCATGAACTGGTCGGCTTCCTGGCGGAACTCTTCCAGCACGACGGCCACGTCATTGCGCGTGACCTGCTTCAGGCTGGCCATCGCGGCGCCGACCTGCTGGACTTCGCGCGCCGTCAGGTACTTGAAGACCTCGGCCGCGGCGTCCTCGCCCAGCGACATCATCAGGACGGCGCTGCGGGTCATGCCGTCCATGGGTTTGGCGGAATCATTTTTCATCTTTGCTCATCCAGGTGCGCAGGACCATGGCGACGGCACGCGGATCCTTGTTCGCCATCGTGCGGGCGCGTTCCAGGTTGTCCTCGTAGCGCGTGGTTTCCTTGGCGCGGGCGGTTTCCTGGGCCTCGCGCTGGGCTTCGATGCGTTCGGATTCAGCCACTTCCGGATCAACCGGCGGGTACAGGTAGTCGGTGACCTGGCGACGCACCTTGCGGTACAGCCAGAAGGCCACGATCAAGCCCAGCAGCCAGGCCATGATGGTCTTGAACAGGGCGATCATTTCCGGATCGCGCCACATCGGCAGGGCGGGCGGACCGTCGTTGAACTGGCTGTTGACCAGGTTGAGCGAGTCGCCGCGGCCTTCGGAATAGCCCATGGCCTCGCGGACCAGGTTGGTCAGCTTGTTCAGTTCCTCGGGCGGCAGCGGCTTGAGGTCGCCGTCCTTGTCGCGGATGTAGTTCACCACCACGGCCACCGACAGGCGCTTGAGCGCGCCGACCGGCTGCTTGACGTGGCTGATGGTGCGGTCCACTTCGTAATTGGTGGTGGCGTCGCGGCGCTCGTTCAGGCTGGCGGAGGCGGCCTGCGCGCCGGTCTGCTGCTGGGCGCCTTGCTGCTGTTGCTGCTGCGGCGTCTGGCCGGGACGGGCCGGCGGCTGCTGCGGATTGGTGATGGGCGCCTGGGCGTTGCCGGGCGGCTGGTTCGACAGGGCGCCGGGCACGCCCTGCGCCGGGCCGACGCCGCGCTGGGTGGCGTCGCTGGTCTGCTGGCTGCGGATCGCGCCCTGGCCGGGTTCCTGGTTGGGGCGGTAGACCTCGGAGGTCTCCTCGCGGCGCGCGAAGTCCATCTCGGCGCTGGCCTGGGCGTGCACGTTGCCGGGGCCGACCAGGGGATTCAGGATCGTCAGGATGCGTTCGACGGTGCGCTGCTCCATCTCGCGCACGAAGCGCAGCTGGTCGGCGTCCATGCCGCGGCCTTCGCCCAGCGGGGCCGACAGCAGGCGTCCGTTCTGGTCGACGACGGAGACGTTCTCGGCGGTCAGTTCCGGCACGCTGGAAGCGACCAGCCAGGAGATGGCGGACACCTGGGCATCGCTCAGGCTGCGGCCGGGATACAGGTTCAGCAGCACCGAGGCGGTGGGCGCCTGGCGCTCGCGCACGAACAGCGACTGGCGCGGCATGGCCAGGTGCACGCGGGCGTGCTGCACGGTGTGCATGGATTCGATCGAACGGGCCAGCTCGCCTTCCAGGCCGCGCTGGTAGTTGATCTGTTCGGCGAACTGGCTGGCGCCGAAACGGGCGTTGTCCATCAGCTCGAAGCCGACCGAGCCGCCGCGCGGCAGACCCTGCGAGGCCAGTTGCAGCCGGGCGTCATAGACGCGGTCGGCCGGAACCAGCAGGGCGGTGCCGTTCTCGTTGTAGCGATAGGGCACGTTCATCTGCCCCAGCGCCGTCACGATGGCGCCGCCGTCGCGGTCTTCCAGGTTCGAGAACAGGACCTTGTACTTGGGCTCGCTGCTCCACATGACCGCGGCCACGATCAGCGCGACCACGGCCGCCGCCGCGCCCAGCAGGACGGGCTTGGGCAGCGATCGGACTTTTTCCAGCACGGGGAACTTCGCCAGCAAAGACGAGCTCAGAGTGGCCTGCTGATTCATTTGCGGCCCCCGCTGGCTGCGCGGAGCTGGGAAAAGGACTTCATGTTCGGGTAGGGCAGATTACACATGCAACGTGCTTCTGGTCTGGGGTGAGCGTGGATTATTGCCGCAGGGGGCGCAATCCCAATCGTCGAAAACAGCGGTTTTTTGGCGTTACTTATCTCCTATGTCGCCCGGGGCCGCGCAAGGCCGGACACAGGGCGGCCGCCAGCCCGCCGTAAGCGGCGCCGGATTGGGGGAAATATCGGGTTTTTTGGCGGTTCTTGTCGGCTATGAGGGGCGCCGATCCCGGTTACGCTGCCTGCAGATTCGGCATTACGCCCCACCTGCAAGGAAACATGGCAATGGCGGTAACAGGTTTGTCCGGCATCGAAAGCATGCTGTCCCAGATGCGCGAGGTCGTCAGCAAGGCGGAATCCGGCCTGTCGGTCGGCGGCGCTGCGCCGCTGGCCCAGCCCGACGGTTTCGCCGCCGAGCTGCAACGCTCGATCCGCCGCGTCACGGCCGCCCAGAACGCGGCCAGCGCCCAGGCCAAGGCCTTCGAACTTGGCGCGCCCGACGTCTCGCTCAACGACGTGATGGTCGACATGCAGAAGGCCAGCATCGGCTTCTCGACGGCGATACAGGTGCGCAACAAGCTGGTCGCCGCCTACAAGGAAATCTCGTCGATGGCCGTCTAAGGCCCGAGACGAAAACACCGCACGAAGAGGGGCGCCAGCGAGCGCCCCTTCGGCGTTGGCGCGCATGCAGCGCCAAGCCAGGCTTTCCCCACACAAGCGTCGCATGTCCCCGATGCGGAGGCAGCGCCAAACACCCTGCGCCCCCAAGAACACCGCTCACGGCATTAGCAAATCGCCTCAAGATCGGGGCAGCGCGGAGCCGGCTTTGCCGGTCCGCAGCTGCGCCCCCCTGGGGGGGAAGCGCGCAGCGCTTCGGGGGGGGACCTACTCTCTATTGCCTTTTTCCAGGCGCCAGACCACCTGTTGCAGCCAGTTCTCCTGGCGCGCGTCCAGGTTCAGGAAGATGGCGCCCAGGTGGCTGACCGGCGGCTCGCCCGTCAGTGACACGTGACGCGGCGCGGGGTCGTCCGGGCCTGCTCCGGGCGCGATCATGGGCTGCCCGGATACCGGATAGACGTTGCGCACTTCCAGGTTGGCGACCAACTTGCCGAGGTCGCCGAAATCCATCTGCACGCCTTCCAGCACCTCGCCGCGCTGGGGCAGCTCGGGCGCGGCCAGGCCGACGCGCAGGCCGACGCCGTCGACCGAGATGTCGCGCACCGTGAAGGCGAGCGGCTTGGTCTGGGCCTCGGGGAGCCAGGTGGCCTGGCAGCGGCTGGCGCTGGCGATCAGCGAGGCGCGGAACATCTTGCGGCGCTGGATCCGCGCCAGGCGGTCGGGGAAGGGCGACATCAGGGCCGCGCTGCCGTCGTCGAAATGGATCACTTCGGGCCGCTGCACGCGGAAGCGGATCTGCACGCCCCCATAGGCCGTGGCGTGGAAGTGGAAGGTGGTGCCGCTGAGCAGGCCCATGCTGTCGGACTGTTCGAAGTCCGCGCCGGCATAGTCGCGCGGCCGCCAGAAGAACTGGCGCGTGTGCTTGTCCGCCCCCAGGATGAGCACGGCGATCTCGCGATCGGCGGCGTCGCGCACCAGGATGTGGCTGTCGGGGTGGGTGAGCTCGAACAGCGCGGAACGCATGTCTTCCGGCCGGGTGAGCAGAAATTCCGGATCGCTGGCGTCCAACACGGTGGAGATTCCTTAGATAGATAGATCGGGCGGCGCGGCGTCGGCCGGAATCTCGCGCGATTCCAGGCGATACAGCCAGGCCAGCAATTCTGCCACCGCAACGTACAGTTGGGGAGGAATATGCGCGTCCAGGTCGACCTGCATGAGCAGGCCGACGAGTTCGCGCGACTCGTGCACGTACAGGCCGTTTTCCTCGGCGGTGCGGACGATGGTGTCGGCGAGCTGGCCGTAGCCCTTGGCGACGACGCGCGGCGCGCCGTCCGCTTCGTCGTATGACAAGGCGACGGCGGCGTTGCGGCCTGCGTTGGGCGAGGCGGCGTGGCCATCCTCGGGGCGTTGCGGGTTTGCCATCAGAAATCAGTCGGAATGATGGGGCGCGGGTCGACCACGTTGACCGTCATGTGGCTCAGCGTCAGGCCCGCGGCCAGCAGGCGCGAACGCAGCTGGTCGGACGATTCGTCGATCAGGGCGGCGCTGTGGGGCGCGACCAGCTGCAGCACGATCTGGTCGCCGGCCAGGTTCAGCCGCGCGTCCACCAGGCCCAGTCGGGGCAGGTCGAGCTTGAGGCGGGTGGCCCAGGTCGGAACGGCCGATTCGGGATCGCCGCCGTAGGGGTCGCGCTGCACTTCCCAGTCCATCGGCGTGCCGGGCCAGGCTTCCCCGCGCCAGGCCAGCGCCTGGTTGGCCAGCACGTCGAGCTGCTGGCGCACCAGCGCGTTCAGGTCCTGGTGGATGCCGTTGATCGGCGCGCCGGGCGTGGGCGCATTGGATCCGCCGGAAGCGGGCGCGGGCGCGTCCGCGCCGCCGGCGCCGCGGCTGGCGGGCGCTTCGGCCCGTGCGCGCGTGGCGGCGGCGCCATGCTGTTGCTGCTGGGCGTCGGCCTGCTTGAGGTCGGCCTGCGGTTCCTTGCGCAATTCGGACGGGTTGGCGCGGCCGAAGGCCAGATCGGCCAGGTGTGATTCGTAGAACAGGCCGCTGGTCTGCAGGGCTTCGCGCAGGGCCTGGCCCAGCGCGCGGGCGGCCGGACCCTGCGCGGCCAACGCGGCGCGGGCGGCGGCGGCCGGGTCCTGGGCGGGGGGCGCGCCCTCGGTGGCGCCGGTCTGGCCGGGCGTCTTGCCGGCGGCGGTTGCCGGGTCGCCGGCGATCGCGTTCAGGACCGTCGCCACGTTGGCGGCGCTGTTCGCGGCAGCGGCCTGCGGTTGTCCGGCGGGCGTATTGGCGTGCGGCGCCGGGGGCTGGCCGCCGGGCGCCGGCTGGCCCGCGGCGGGCTGCCCGGCCGTGGCACCGGGCTGGCGGCCGGCCGATGCATCGGGGGTCCACAGTGGCGCGCGCCCTTGAACGGGCGGGGCTGCGTCGGGGTACTGCGCCAGAAGCGAGAGAATCGCGCGGGCGGTGCGGCCCAGCGTGGTGGGCGCGGAAGCGGTGGTGTCGTTGCTGGTGACCAGGCCGCGCGCGGCCAGGGCCAGCGCGGCGGCGGTCTTGGCGTCGACGATGGCGGCGCGTTCACCGCGCGCGCCGCCGGTCTGGACGCCCTGGCGGGGATCGCGCGGCGAGCCATCGGCCTGGCCGGGTTTCTCCAGGCTGCCGGGCTGGCTGACCGCATCCGGGCGCGCGCCGGAAACCTGATTGGCGGAGGCGGCGGACATCGTCGTGCCGAGCACGGCGTCCAGCCGCTGCACCAGGACGTTGCCCAGCGCGGCGGGACCTACGCTCATGTTTCAGGCGCCTGGTAGCCGTAGGCCGAGAGCAGGGTCTGCTGTCGCTTCATCCTGCCCAGCAGCTCGCCCAGGCGGGCCAACTGGGGAATCGCCAGGTCGCGGGTCAGCGCATCGTTCTCCAGGATGCGGACCAGCAGGTCGTATTTCATCGCGCGGCCAGCGTCGTCCAGCGGCATGGACGGTTCGCTGTTTCGCAGGCGCTCCACCAGCTCGCAGTATTGCTGCCCGTGCACCACGGCTGTATCCCAATCCCCGGCTTGGGCGGCGGTAAGCATTTCGCCGGTAATAACGGCTATCTCCTGGTAATGCTCCAGGATAGGGGAGGAGATCTGGGTAAGGGACGTCATGGAAATCTCGGGCGGGCGCTGGCTGGCTGGGTTCGTTTTGCGGGCCATCACGGCGACACGCTGCCTGCCGGCTGGTCGATGGATGTCTGCCAAGCCTCGGCCAGATCGGCCAGCAGCCGGTCTGCGATGTCGAGTTGCTCGGCGTCCGACTTCAAGTTCGCCGTCAGCAGTGTGCGGACGATGTAATCATAGAGGCGCGAAAGATTGGCGGCGACATCGCCGCCGGCCTCCATGTTCAACCCGGTCTTCAAGCCTTCGTCGACAATCTTGATCGCTTTCGAGATCGCCGCGCCGCGTTCCGCGACCCGGCCTTCCTGCAGATGGATGCGAGCCTGTCCGATCGCCGCCCGTGCGCCGTTGAACAACAGGGTGATCAGCCGCTCGGGAGTGGCGCTCATCACCTGGGTTTCCAGGCCGATATCGGCGTAGGATCGGACAGAGTGCGATCCTGTCGGGCGGCGGGCGGCGTAAGTCATCAGTGCATCTTCTACGGGTTACTTGGATTTGTTCATCGCCGCGAACTGTTGGCTCAGGTAGGCGCCGGTGGAGTTCATCTGGGCGACCATCTTGTCCAGCGCGATGAAGCGAGTACGCATGACCGACAGTTCGGCGTCGCTGGCGGCTTTGGCGCGGGCCTTTTGATTGCCGAGGTCGGTGATGGTCTTGTTCAGGCCGTCGGTGCGATTCTTGAGCGAGCCGTTGCTGCCGAGCACGTCCTTGACGGCGGCGTCGAACTTCTTGGCCAGGCCGTCTTTGCCGTTGAGCAGTGTGCCCACGTCGGCCGGGTTTTCCTTGAGCGCCTTGTCCAGCTTGACGTTGTCCAGCTTGAGCTGGCGCGTCAGGGGATCGGTGGTGATGCCCAGGTCGGCCAGCGACTTGACGTTGCCCGAGCCCAGCGCGCCGCTCAGCACGCTGGAAACGGCGGACTGGATCGAACGGGTGGTGCCGTCGCCGGTCAGTGGGCTGGCCTTCTTGGTGTCGTCCGGTTCCTTGGGGTTGTACGCGGTCAGGCCCTTGATCGTGGTCTGCAGCGCGTTGTAGGTCTTGACGAAATCCTGCACCGCCTTGGTGGCGACCGAGACGTCGGCTTCCAACTTGAGCTGGATTGGTTTGTCGGTCGGCGTGGTGTCGGTCAGGTTCAGCGTCACGCCGTCGATGACCTTGGACACGTTGTTCGAGCCGCTCTTGACCGTCAGGCCGTTGATGACGAGCTCGGCGTCCTTTGCCTTGGTCTGGGTCATGCCGCTGGTGGTGCCGTCGGCGGCAGTGCTGAAGCCCAGGATGTTCTTGAGCGACTGGTCGCCGGTGACGGTGATGTTCTTCACCGAGGCCTGCACGCCGGTGTCCTTGGCGGTCAGCATCAGGTAGTTGTTGCCGTTGCCATCGTTCAGCACCGTGGCGCGCACGCCCGCCTTGTCGTCGGCGTTGATGGCCTTGACGATGCCGTTGAGCGAGGTGTCGCCCTTCAGGTCGATGGTGCGCTTGGTGCCGTTGGTCAGTTCGATCTCGAAGGTGCCGGTGTCACCGTTCTTAGCGGTCCGGTCTGCCACGGCGCCCGAGCGCAGGCCCTGCGCGATGGCCAGGTTCTTCACTTCGATCGAATATTGACCCGCAGCAGCGCCTTCACCAACGGTGGCGGTCAGGGCGTTGCCGCCGGTGACGCTGCCAGTCATGGCGGCCATGGTCTCCGGCTTGCCCAGCGTGGCGGCGGACTTTTGCACCGCTTCCAGCGCGCTTTGCAGCTGGCTGTAGGCGTTGATGCGCGCCTGATAGCTCGTCGCTCGCGTGTCGTAGCGCTGAAGGGCCTTGTCGTTGGCTGCCGCCAGATCCGTCAGGATCTTTTCCAGCGGCAGGCCGGAGACTGAACCAAGGTTAGTAATGGAGGCCATGTGAGATTCCTTCCTAGCGATATGATTCTGTCAAAGATTGGAGGTCAGCGATTGCCCGGGTAAGGGCATAAGGCTGGCTTAATTCGGTCTTTCCGCCCGCGAGGGCGGGCCTGAAGGCATTCTTTGGAAAGTATTGGGTGCGCATCAAGCCGAGGTTTTGATGCCATTTCCCTGCATGTTGACGATCATTTTGGCGATCTTGATAACAGCTTCGCTCGGGATGGTCCGCAGGACCTTGCCCGATTCGGCGTCGACCACGGACACCACGATCTGATGCACGTCGGGGTCGACCTCGAACTGCAATTGGGTGGACCAGGCTTTCATCTGGTCGTTGATTTCGTCGAGTGCGCGTTCCAGCGGCAGCTTCTGCGAATCCGACTGCTCGGACGTGGCGCTGTCCGAGCCGCCGCTATGGGCTGAGGCGGCGGCAGGCGCAACGGTGACGGATGGGTCCGGGACGACGGGCGCAGGCGCTACCGCCACGGGGGCATACGAGGCGGGGGCTAAGGGGGATACGGCCATGATCACTCCAGCGGCGGTGCGGGCGTCTCGGAGGAACGCGCTGTTATCAGGAAATTCTCAGTTACCATAACGGCACGCTCAGGGGCGAACTTTAGCGCCATCTGAAACAAGATATTTCTCACGTTCCAGGGTTGTGGACAGGGCAATGAGTGTCAAGACGGCGCTGCGCGTCATCGAAATCATCGAAACCTATGCCCGCGAGAAGCGCGCCTTGCCCCTGTCGGAGCTCGCCCGGCTGCTCGATGTGCCGGTGTCCAGCTGCCTGGCGCTGATCCGCACGCTGACCGGGCTGGGCTATCTCTATGAAACCGGACGGCGCCAGGGGTACTACCCGACGGGGCGCCTGCTGGCGATGGCGCAGCGCATCGCCCATGCCGATCCTGTCCTGGACCGGGTTTATCCCAGTCTGGTGGAATTAAGGGACGCGACCAAGGAAACCGTGGTCTTCGCCAAGCTGAGCCAGGACGCGCGGGTGGTCTACCTGGACGTGCTGGATTCCCCGCACACCATCCGCTACGCGCCCGTCGCCGGCGAATTCAAGAGCATCCACGCCAATTCCCTGGGCAAGGCGTTGATTTCACTGCTGGACGCGCCGGCGCGCATGGCCATGCTGGCCGGCGTGGAGATGACCCGCTACAACGAGCGGACGCTGACGACGCCGGCGCAGGTGGAAGAGGATATCGGGCTGTCGCGCCAGCGCGGCTGGTTCATGAACAACGGCGAGTCCATCGCGGATGTGGGTGCCATCGCCTGGCCGCTGACCCTGTCGGGCGAGCACTACGCCATTTCGGTCGGCGGGCCGATCTACCGCATCGAACCCAGGCAGGCGGAATACGCCAGCATCCTGCGCTCGGCCTGCGCCGGGCTGGAGCGGCAAGCCTGAGGGCGACCGGCGGCGAGTGCGAGCCCCGCCTGACGGTGGTCCGTCGTGTCGCGCCAAGCGACGCGCTCAATAGGACTTGGGCAGTCCCAGCACCTTCTCGGCGATGAAGCACAGGATCAGCTGCGGGCTGACCGGCGCGATGCGCGGAATGAAGCTTTCGCGCAGCAGCCGTTCCACGTGGTATTCCTTGGCATAGCCCATGCCGCCCAGCGTCATGACGGCGGTCTGGCAGGCGTTGTAGCCGGCTTCGGCGGCCAGGTACTTGGCCGAGTTCGCGGCGGGGCCGCAGGGCTTGCCGGCGTCGTACAGGCTGGCCGCCTTGAACACCATCAGGTCGGCCGCTTCCAGCTGCATCCAGGCCTGGGCCAGCGGATGCTGCACGCCCTGGTTCTGGCCGATCGGACGGCCGAACACCACGCGCTCGCCGGCATAGCGCACCGCGCGCTCCAGCGCGGCGCGGCCGATGCCCACGGCCTCGGCCGCGATCAGGATGCGTTCCGGGTTCAGGCCGTGCAGGATGTACTCGAAGCCGCGGCCTTCCTCGCCGACCCGGTCGGCCACGGGGATGCGCAGCCCGTCGATGAACAGCATGTTCGAGTCCACGGCCTTGCGGCCCATTTTCTCGATTTCCCGGACTTCCACCTTGGACCGGTCCAGGTCCGTATAGAACAGCGACAGGCCCTGGGTGGGCTTGTCCACCTCCGACAGCGGGGTGGTGCGCGCCAGCAGCAGCATCTTGTGCGCCACCTGGGCCGTCGAGATCCAGAGCTTGCGGCCGTGGACCACGTACTCGTCGCCCTGCCGCACGGCGCGCGTGCCCAGCTTGGTTGTGTCCAGCCCGGCATCCGGCTCGGTCACGGCGAAGCAGGCTTTTTCGCGGCCGGCGATCAGGGGCGGCAGCCAGCGGCGGCGTTGCGCGTCGTCGCCGAACACCACCACCGGATTCAGTCCGAAGATGTTCATGTGGACGGCCGACGCGCCGGCAAAGCCCGCGCCGGACGCGGCGATGGTCTGCATCATCAGCGCGGCCTCGGTCATGCCCAGGCCGGCGCCGCCGTATTCCTGCGGCATGGCGATGCCGAGCCAGCCGTCGCGGGCCAGGTCGGCGTGCAGCGGCTCGGGAAAGCCGCCTTCACGGTCGCGCTCCAGCCAGTATTCGTCGGGATAGCGTTCACAGATGCGGGAGACGGCGGCGCGCAGCGCCTCCTGGTCGGGCGTGAATTCAAAGTCCATCTGGCTTTCCTGTGGGTTCCGGGGAGTCGGGAGAGCGGGCGGCGCCGCGCGCGAACAGGGCTTCGATGGCGGCGTCGTCGTAACCGGCCTCCGCCAGTAGTTCGCGGCTGTGCTGGCCCAGCGCGGGGGCCGGGCGGCGGATGGCGGTGGGCGTGCCGGCGTAGCGGCCCAGCGGCGCGGGCGTGCGCAGGCGGCCCTCGGTGGGGTGGTCCTGTTCGCGGATGAAACCGGTGGCGGCCAGGTGCTCGTCATCCAGCAGGTCTTCGATGGCATGCAGGCGGGCCGCCGGAATGTCGGCGCGCGCCAGGTCGGCCAGCCAGTCGTCCGTGGCGCGCTGGCGGACGACATCGGCGACGAAGGCGTAGACCTCGCCGATGTGCGCGGCGCGCGCGCCGTGGTCGCGAAAGCGCGGATCGTCGGCCAGTTCCGGCCGGCCGATCAGGGCGAAGAAGTTGTGCCAGTGCTTGTCGTTGTAGATCAGCAGGCACAGGTAGCCGTCGGCCGTGGCGTAGGGGCGGCGGTGCGGCGCGAGCAGCCTGGCGTAGCCGACCGGGCCCAGCGGCGGGTCGAACGTCGCGCCGCCCAGGTGGTCGCCCAGCGTCATGTGCGCCATGCCCTCGAACATGGGAATCTCGACCTGCTGCCCGCGTCCGCTGGCGCGGGCATGCAGCACGGCCGACACCAGCGCGATGGCGGCATGCAGTCCGACGGCGCGATCCGCCAGGGTCAGTGGCGCGTAGCGCGGCACGTCGCCGCTCTGCTGCGCGTACAGCGCCGCGATGCCGGCCTGTCCCTGGATCAGGTCGTCGTAGGCGGGCCGTCCGGCGTAGGGGCCCTGCTCGCTGAAACCATAGGCGCCCAGGTAGACGATGCGCGGATTGCGTGCAGCCACCGCTTCATAGGACAGGCCCAGCCGGGCCATGGCCTGGGGGCGGATGTTGTAGAGCAGGGCGTCGCAGCCCTCGGCCAGCCGAAGGCAGGCCTCGCGGCCCTCGGGCGTCTTCAGGTCCAGCGCGATCGAGCGCTTGTTGCGGTTCAGGTGCAGGTGCAGATGACCCATGCCGGGATTGCGCATGGGGCCGACCGCGCGCAGGTTGTCGCCGGCGGGCGACTCGACCTTGACCACGTCCGCGCCCAGGTCGCCCAGCACCTGGGTGGCGTAGGGACCCATGACGACCGAGCTGAGATCCAGGATGCGCACGCCGGCCAGCGGGCCGGTGGCGGGAAAGCCGGGTTGCGGGCTCATTGCTGCTCGATCCCGGCGTCGCGGATCAGCTTGCCCCAGAGATCGCGCTGCTCGCCCACGAAGCGGGCGAAGTCCTGCGGCGTGCCCGAGAACGCGTCGAAGCCCAGCGCGGCCAGGCGCTGGCGGGTCTCGGGTTTGGCGACGACCTGGTTGATCGCGGCGTTGAGCCGGGCGACGACCTCGGGCGGCAGTCCGGCCGGCCCGAAGTAGCCGTTCCATGAGTTCAGGTCGAAATCCGGCACGCCGGATTCGGCCATGGAAGGCAGGTCGGGGACGATGGCGCTGCGCTGCGCGGTGGACACCGCCAGCGCGCGCAGCTGGCCGGACTGCACGAAGGGCAGGCCGGAAGCCAGGTCGGTGAACATGAAGTCCACCTGTCCGCCGACCACGTCGGTCAGGCCTTGCGGCGTGCCTTTATAGGGCACGTGCAGGATGTCGATATTGGCGCGGCGGGCCAGCGTGGCGCCGGCCACGATGCCGGTGCTGTTGCCGCTGGCGTAGGTGATGCGCCCGGGGCGCTGGCGCGCGTCGGCGACCAGATCGGCGACCGTCTTCCAGGGCCGCTTGGGGTTGGCGACCAGGATGAAGGGCAGGTTGCCGCCGCGCGCGATGGGGGTGAAGTCCTTCACCGGGTCGTAGGGCACGTTCTTCATCAGCCAGGGCGCCGCCGAGTGCGAGGTATTGGTGGTGACGAAGATCGTGTAGCCGTCGGGACGGGCGCGCGCCACCAGGCTGGCGGCGATGGTGGCGTTGGCGCCGGGCTTGTTCTCGACGATGACCTGCTGGCCCAGGATGGACGAGAGTTCATTGCCGAAGATGCGCCCGACCGCGTCGGTGCCGGAACCGGCGGGGAAGGGCACGATCAGCGTGATGGGCTTGGCGGGATAGTCCGCGGCGCGGACCGCGGCAGCGGGCAGCAGGGCCGCGCCGGCAAGCAGCGCGGCGCCCAGCAGGCGCGATGGTTTCATGGCTTGTCTCCTTGGTGGAATGGCGCGGGCGACTTCTGCGGTCGCCACGGCCGGCGGGGCGCCGCGTCAGGCGGCGGGGGGCGTCGGGAAGCCGCGTATCACGCGGTCCGGCGATTCTTCATAGGGTGGGGTGTAGATCACCAGCAGCCGCGCGGGCTGGTCGCTGGTCACGGTGAAGACGTGCGGCACGTCCGGCGGGAAATAGCAGCAGTCGCCCGCAGCCATGTCGGCCCATTCGTCCGCCACCTGCGCCCGCGCGGTGCCGGACAGCAGGTAGCAGACCTGTTCGATGCCGGGATGCGCATGCGGCAGGGCGCCCTTGCCCTTTTCGATCACGCCCAGCAGAACTTCCACGTGGCGCGAGCCGACGGTGTCCGGGCCGATCAGGCGCCGGTTGAGCGTGCCGGTGTGGTTGGCTGGGTGGTAGCCGGGCACGTCGGCCTCGCGGACCAGCCAGGCGGGGGTGGGTTTCGCTGTCGTATCCAGACTCATGCATGCTCCATGAAATTCTCATCCATGAATTTATTTTCATGTATGAGAAAAATATCGGCAAGGAATTTTGCATGCGATTCCTGGCCGTCCAAGGGGGGATTAGGGAAAACGCCGGTCCCGCGCTGATAGAATCGCGTGTTGCGTTCCTCTCTGCCGTCCGTCCATGTCTCCTGTCCAAAAGCCCGCGCCCGCCGCCACCCTGTCCGATTGGCTGCGCTATCTGGAATCCATCCATGCCACGGCCATCGACATGGGCCTGGAGCGGGTGCGCGAGGTCGCCGATCGGCTGGGGCTGGCGCTGTCCGGCGTCAAGTTCGTGGTCGGCGGCACCAACGGCAAGGGGTCCACCTGCGCCATGCTGGAGGCCATCCTGCTGGCCGCCGGCTACAAGGTCGGGCTGTACACCTCGCCCCATCTCATCGATTTCAACGAGCGCGCCCGCGTCAACGGCCAGATCGCCACCGACGAGGCGCTGATCGAGCAGTTCCAGGCGGTTGAAGCCGCCCGGGGCGACACCTCGCTGACCTATTTCGAGTTCACCACCCTGGCCATCCTGCGCCTGTTCTCGCAATCGCGGCTGGACGCCGTGGTGCTGGAAGTCGGCCTGGGCGGCCGGCTGGACGCGGTCAACATCGTCGACGCGGACTGTTCGATCGTCACCAGCGTGGATCTGGATCACATGGACTGGCTGGGCGACACGCGCGAGAAGATCGGCTTCGAGAAGGCGCATATCTACCGTTCGGGCAAGCCCGCCATCTGCAGCGATCCGTCGCCGCCGCAGTCGCTGCTGGACCATGCCGCCGCCATCGGCGCCGACCTGTGGCTGTTCAGCCGCGATTTCAATTACTCGGGCGATCGCCAGCAATGGGCCTACGGCGGGCGCGAACAGCGCCGCAGCGCGCTGGCCTATCCCGCGCTGCGTGGCGCCAACCAGTTGCTCAACGCCTCGGCGGCGCTGGCCGCGCTGGAATCGGTGCGCGATTTGCTGCCCGTGCCGCAGCAGGCGGTGCGCATGGGGCTGCTGCAGGCTTCGCTGCCCGGCCGTTTCCAGATCCTGCCCGGCCAGCCCGCCGTCATCCTGGACGTGGCGCACAATCCCCACGCCGCCGCGGTGCTGGCGCAGAACCTGGACAACATGGGTTTCCATCCGTACACCCACGCGGTCTTCGGCATGCTGAACGACAAGGACCTGGCGGGCGTCGTCGCCAAGCTGGGCTCGCGCGTCGACCATTGGTATTGCGCGGGCCTGCCGGGCCCGCGCGGCGCCAGCGGCGAAGACCTGGCGCGGCAGGTCGGCCAGGCCCTGCCGGCCGCGCCCGCGGGCGGTGAAAATCCCAGCGTGCAGGCCTACGCCGATCCCGCCGCCGCCTTCGCCGCGGCGCGCGAACGAGCTGCCGAGAATGATAGAATCGTGGTGTTCGGGTCGTTTCTCACCGTGGCCTCGGTTTTGCAGGCCCTGGGTCGCAAGGCATAGGCAAGAGCGCGGGCAATCGGGGCTAGATTCGGTTCATCGGCAAGGCGGCGGCAAGCCGCCGCGTCGTCCGCCGAAAGGCGCCGCAAGGAATTCTCTTCCATGGGTTTTTTCAAACGCAAAGATCCTGCCGACCAGGCGCAGTCCTCCAAACGGGCGGCCGTGCCCAGCGAAGTGCAGGCGGCGGAGTTGCGCGGCCGTGCGCGGCGCAGGCTGGCAGGCGCGATCGCGCTGGTCCTGGCGGCCGTCATCGTGCTGCCCATGGTGCTCGATTCCCAGCCGGTTCCGGTTGCGGACAACATCCCCATCAAGGTGCCGGAACGCAACACGCCGTTCCAGCCCCAGGTAAGCGAGCCGCAGGTCGCGCCGCCCGTTGCGTCCGCGCAGGGCGCGGGCCAGGCGCCTGGCGCCGCGCCAGCGGATCCCGCTGGCTCCATCCCCGCGCCGCCGCCGGTGGTCTCGGTGCCGCCGCCCGTGGTGACGGCCCAGCCGCAAGTGCCGCCCGCCAGCACCACGCCGGCGACGTCGGCCGCGGCGCAGCCGTCCAGGCAGGATCCCAAGCCTGCCGCCAAGCCCGATCCCAAGCCGGAACCCAAGCCCGCCGCCAAGCCGGAAACGCGCACCGACGACGGCGCGCGCGCGCTGGCGCTGCTCGAGGGCCGCAGCGCGCCTGCCGCCGCCGCGCCCGCCGCCAAGCCGGCCGCGACCAAGGGCAATTTCGTATTGCAGGTCGCCGCGTACACCACGTCCGATGACGCGCAGTCGCGGCGCAGCAAGCTGCATCAGGCCGGCGTGACCAACGCCTTCGTGGAGCAGGCGAACATCGGCGGCAAGCAGCAGTACCGTTTGCGCGTGGGGCCGTTCCCCTCGCGCGAGGCGGCGCAGGCGGCCCAGGCGCGGCTGCGCACGCTGGGCTATGACAACGGCTTCATCGCCGCCCAGTAGTGACCGGTTTCGACTTCGTCGTGCTGGCCATCCTGGTGGTATCGGGTGTGCTGGGCCTGGTGCGCGGCCTGCTGAAGGAAGTGCTGTCGCTGGTGGCGTATCTGCTGGCGTTCGTGGCGGCGATCTGGTGGGGACCTACGGTCTACGCCTGGTTGGAGCCATACATTGAAACCACGCTGCTGCGCATGGGGGTTTCCTACGCGGCGGTGTTCATTATCGTGCTGTTAGGCGTGGGCCTGGTCAATATGACGCTTTCAGCCTTGATCCGCAGCACCGGACTGAGCCCGGCCGACCACGGCCTGGGCGGAATGTTCGGGCTGGCCCGCGGTCTGCTGATCGTGCTGGCGCTGGTCGCCGCCGCCGGTTATACGCCCTTGCCCCAGGAGCCCTGGTGGCAGGACGCCATGTTTTCGCATTCGGCCATTGAGGCCATCAAACATATCAAGACGTGGCTGCCGCCGTCGCTGGCGACCTGGCTGCCGTATTGATTTGCTTCACATCAACCAGGAACTCTCACCATGTGTGGAATCGTAGGGGTCATCGGGCGCGGGCCGGTCAACCAGCTGCTCTATGACAGCTTGCTGCTGTTGCAGCATCGCGGGCAGGACGCCGCGGGCATCGCAACGTCGCAAGGCAACCAGTTCAATATGTACAAGGCGCATGGCCTGGTGCGCGACGTGTTCCGCACCCGCAACATGCGCGCGCTGCCCGGCACGTCCGGCGTCGGCCAGGTACGCTATCCCACGGCGGGTTCCAGCGCCAGCGAGGAAGAGGCCCAGCCCTTCTACGTGAACGCCCCGTTCGGCATCATGTTCGCCCACAACGGCAACCTGACCAACTGGCGCGAGCTGCGCGAATCGCTCTACCGCGTCGACCGCCGCCACATCAACACCAATTCCGACTCCGAGGTCCTGCTGAACGTGCTGGCGCACGAGCTGCAATCGGCCGCCAGCGGCGTGTCGCTGGACGACGACGCGATGTTCCGCGCGGTCGCGGCGGTGCACAAGCGCGTGCGCGGCGCCTACGCCGTGGTGGCGCAGATCTCCGGTTATGGCTTGCTGGCCTTCCGCGATCCGCATGGCATCCGCCCGCTGTGTATCGGCCGCCAGGAAACGGAAGAGGGCGTCGAGTGGATGGTGGCGTCCGAGTCGGTCGCGCTGGAAGGCAGCGGCTTCGCCTTCGTGCGCGACGTGGCGCCGGGCGAGGCGGTCTTCATCGACCTGGACGGCCGTTTCGTCAGCCGCCAGTGCGCCGACAATCCGCAGCTGGTGCCCTGCATTTTCGAATACGTCTACTTCGCCCGGCCTGACTCGCTGATTGACGGCGCGTCCGTCTACGGCGCCCGCCTGCGCATGGGCGAATACCTGGCCGACAAGGTCGCGCGCAACATGCGCCTGGGCGACATCGACGTGGTCATGCCGATTCCGGATTCCTCGCGTCCCGCCGCCATGCAGCTGGCCGCGCGCCTGGGCCTGGACTACCGCGAGGGCCTGATCAAGAACCGCTACGTCGGCCGCACGTTCATCATGCCGGGCCAGGCCGTGCGCCGCAAATCCGTGCGCCAGAAGCTCAACGCCATCGGCATGGAGTTCAAGGGCAAGAACGTGCTGCTGGTGGACGACTCCATCGTGCGCGGCACGACCAGCCGCGAGATCGTGGACATGGCGCGCGCCGCTGGCGCCAACAAGGTCTATTTCGCCTCGGCCGCGCCTCCGGTGCGCTTCCCCAATGTGTACGGCATCGACATGCCGACGCAGCAGGAACTGATCGCCACCGGTCGCAGCGACGAGGAAATCGCCCGCACCATCGGCGCCGATGCCTTGATCTACCAGGATCTGCACGACATGCAGCAGGCCGTGCGCGACGTCAATCCCGCGCTGTCGCGTTTCGAGGCGTCCTGCTTCGACGGCGAATACGTCACGGGCGACATCACCGCCGAATACCTGGCGCGCCTGGGCCAGTCGCGCGGGCAAGCCAGCGATGGCGAATCCGCCGGCGGCCTGCAGTTCAATATGGGCTACGCGGCCAACGACGCCTGATCGTCGGGCGTTGCTGGTTGAAAAGCCGTCCCTTGCGGGGCGGCTTTTTTCATTCTGGTGGGCCGGGGTTGGGGGGGCTGTCAGCCCGCCGGCTCCCACAGCGCTTCCCGGGTCGCATCCAGATGCGTCAGGTACAGCCGCAGGTCGAATTCGTACTGGTGATACTGCGGTTCCATGCGCTGGCACAGGCCATAGAACGCCTTGTTGTGTTCCTTTTCCTTCAGGTGCGCAAGCTCGTGCACCACGATCATGCGCAGGAATTCCTCGGGCAGGTTGCGGAACAGCGTCGCCACGCGGATCTCGTGCTTGGCCTTGAGCTTGCCGCCCTGCACGCGCGATACATAGGTATGCTGGCCCAGCGCGTGCTGCATGACCTGGATCTTGCTGTCGTAGGCAACCTTGCTGATCGGGTCGCCGTTGCGGATGTAGGCGTTCTTCAGGTCGACCACGTAGTCATACAGCTGGCGGTCGGTGCGCACGCCATGCGCGCCTTGCGGATAGCGGGCGCGCAACGCCGGGCCCAGGCGGCCCTGGTCCATGAGTTTGCGGGCCTGCTCGAGCAGCGGCGGCGGGTAGCCGGCCAGGTATTTCAATGCGGACATGGAGTCAGCTCAAGCTCGGCCGCGAGCCGAAGCCGCGGCCATTTTTCGGCATAACGCTTGGCGCGCAGCCGTTGGGCGAACAGCGCCGGATCGGCGAGCGCCGGGCTGGGGCGCAGGATCAAGGCGAACAGGTCGGACAGCCCGTGCGGGCACAGGATGCGCAGCGCGTCGTCGCCGTCCAGCGATACGCCGACGCAGGTTGCGGTTTCAGGCCAGGCGGCGATGCCGGCTTCCAGCGATGCGATGGGGGGCGGAACGCGCTCGTCGTCGCGGCGCCACAGGTGCACGCGCGCCTGGTTGACGACCTCCCAGGGCGCGTCCGGCGCCGCGCTGCGCAGGCGGGCGGCCAGCTCGGTTTCACGTGCCGGTGACAGGTCGGCGGAATCGAAATAAACGAAATCCACGTCGGCGGGTGCATGGCTGCCCGCCGGCAGTCCGTGCAGGTGATTCCAGACCAGCGCGCGCACCGCGCCGGCGCCGATGCACCAGTCCAGCCCGGTCGCGCATGTCCGTGCCGCGCGCAGCCAGCGCATCAGCGGCTCGTGGGCGCGGACCAGGGCGCGCAGCGCGTCGGCGCGGGGATCTTCAATCACCGATTACTGCGCGCGTCCGCGGCCGAAGGCGGCGCGCAGGGACAACAGCAGCACGACCACGAACAGCGCCAGGCTCCACAGCGCGTATTCCACGCCCAGCACCGACACGACCGCGTCCATGCAGGTGGCGTAGATGCCGAACAGCCAGGGCACGGCGGCATCCAGGCCGGCGCCGCTCATGAAGCGGTCGGCGAAGGTCTGGTCGCAGGACAGCATCTTGGCGGCCACGCTGTACTGGTACCAGGCGGCGACGACGCCCGCCAGACCCAGCAGCGCGGCCAGCGCGCCGCAGACGCGCGTCAGGGCGCGGCCGCCGCCGAAGCCGCCGACCAGCGCCAACACGCCGATGACCAGGTAGATCAGGCGCTGCATCACGCACCAGGCGCAGGGCGGCATGTCGAACGCATGCTGGGAGATCAGGGCGACGCCGACGGCGCCGAAGCAGAACAGGGCGACCAGGCGTAGCAGGCGTTCGGAGCGGGAGGTCATGGTTTCAATGAATCTTGTCGATGGGTTGGTGGGGCCGCGGCGCGGCGCGGGGCAGGCCGGGGCCTGCGCGGGCCTTCCGGCCGGTGGCCTAGACCTAGACCTTGGGAACCGGAATTGGTTGCATGACCTGCTGCAGCACGCCGACCATCAGTTCGCGCGCGCCTTCCCAGAAGATCTGCACGCCCAGGCACAGCATGATGAAGGCCGACAGCCGCATGAACACGGCGGTGCCATTGTCGCCCAGACGGTGCAGCATCTGCGCCGCGAAGCGCAGGCAGATATACAGGGTGACGGAGACCACGATGATGCCCGGGATGGAGCCGGCCAGCCGGACCAGGCTCAGCGCGTGGTTCTGGTCGCGCAGCGACACGCCCACGGTGATGGCCGCGGCGATCGAGCCGGGGCCGCAGCTGATGGGGAAGGTCAGCGGGTAGAAGGCGCGGGCCCTGGCCATTTCCGGGGTGAACGATTCGGCCAGCCGCGCCACGCGCTCGGTGTCGGCATCGGGCGAGTTGACCAGGCGCCAGGCGCTGGCGATCACCAGCATGCCGCCGCCCACGCGCACGATGGACAGCGAGATGCCGAAGAAGCTCAGCAGCACGTTGCCGGCCACCATGGCCACGACCAGCATCAGGCCGACGTTGATGGCGACCCGCTTGGACAGCACGGTGCGGGTCGAGGACGACGCGCCTTCGGTGAGCGACAGGAAGATCGGGGCGATGGCCGGCGGATTGAGGAAGGGCAGCAGGGTCGCCAGCGCGAAGAGGAAGCTTCCGCCGAACACGCGCAGGTAGTCGTAGAGCTGCATGGAGGGCCATCGCCGGAACCAAAACCCGGATTGTATGCGTTGGCGGCCCGCGTGGCGATGCGCCGCGCGGCCGCTATTGCTTGTGCCGGGTCACGCCGCGATCAGGCCGCGCGCTGGCGCGCTTCCTCGCCGGCCAGCGCGTCCAGGATGTCGCGCTCGAACTGCATCTGCGAGCGGGGCCGCTCCAGCGCCGCGCCGTCCACGATGAACACGTCCTCGACGCGGTCGCCCAGCGTCATGATCTTGGCCATGAGCAGGTTCACCTCGTGTCGCGCGAATACCTGCGCCAGCGCGTGCAGCAGGCCGGCGCGGTCGGTGGCGGTCACCGACAGGCGCCAGGACTTGCTGCGCTCGTCGGGCTGCAGTTCGGCCTGGGGCATGACAGGAAACACGCGTGACACGCGCGACTGGCGCGCGCGTCCGTAGTGGCCGCCCGTGTGCGCAGGCTGTTGCGCCGTGGCCGGCGGGGCCTTCAGGCGCTCGGCCAGTTCGTGTTCGACCAGGGTCGCCTGGGCGCGCAGGTCGGCGTCGCCCTCGGGCAGCAGCACGATGAAGCTGTCCAGCGCCCAGCCGTGGCGGGTGGTGTGGATGCGGGCGTCCTGGATCGACAGCGACTTGGCGGCGAAATAGGCGCAGATGGCCACGAACAGATCGGGCACGTCGCGCGTGTACACCATGATCTGCAGGCCTTCGCCCTGTTCGGTGGGGCGGGCTCGCACCACGGGCTCGGCCGGCGTCACCTGGTGATAGAGGTGACGCGTGTGCCAGGCGATGTCCGAAGCGTCGTGGCGCAGGAAATAGGCCACGTCGAGCTGGTTCCAGAAGGCCTCGCGGGCGTCGTCGCGCAGGCCGGCGCGGCGGGTCAGGCGCGCGGCTTCCTCCTTGCGCTCGGCCAGCACGGTATGGGCGTCGGCATGGGCGCCGCCCAGCGCGGCCAGCGTCAGCCGGTACAGGTCTTCCAGCAGCTTGCCCTTCCAGGCGTTCCAGACCTTGGGGCTGGTGCCGCGGATGTCGGCCACGGTCAGCAGGTACAGGGCGGTCAGGTGGCGTTCGTCCTTGACGATGGCGGCGAAGTCCTGGATCACGGCCGGGTCGGACAGGTCGCGCTTTTGCGCCACGGCGGACATGAGCAGGTGCTGGCGCACCAGGAATTCGGCCAGCTCGGTGTCCTCGGCGTCCAGGCCGTGCTCCTGGGCGAAGCGGCGCAGGTCGCGCGCGCCGAGTTCAGAATGGTCGCCGCCGCGGCCCTTGGCGATGTCATGGAACAGCGCCGCGACATACAGCAGCCAGTGGCGGTCCAGGCCGGCGATCAGCTGGCTGGCCAGCGGATATTCCTGGGCGTGCTCGGGCATGGTGAAGCGGCGCAGGTTGCGCACCACGGCCAGGGTGTGCTGGTCCACGGTATAGGCGTGGAACAGGTCATGCTGCATCTGGCCGACGATGCGCCGGAACACCGGCAGATAGCGCGGCAGGATGTTCAGCATGGTCATGCGGCGCAGCTCGTGCACGATGCCGCGCGGCTGCTGCAGGATCTGCAGGAACAGCTTGCGGTTGACCGGGTTGCGGCGGAACTGCGCGTCGATGCGGTGGCGCGAATGCCAGATGGCGCGCAGCGTGCGCGCCGACATGCCGGTCAGCTCGGGATGCTGCTGCATCACCAGGAAGGCGCGCAGCAGCAGCGTCGGATTGCGCTCGAAACCGTCGTCGCGGATGATGTCCAGCCGGTCGCGCAGGTTGCGGAAATCGTCGTCGATGTCGCGCGCGTCGCTGTCCGGGCGCGGGAACAGCCGCTCTTCGATGTTCTGCACCAGGATGACGTTGAGCTGGGTCACCAGCCGCGCCGCCCAGTAATAGCGCTGCATCAGCAGTTCGCTGCCGCGTCGCGTGGTGGTGGCGTGGATGCGGTAGATCTCGGCCAGCGCGGGCTGCAGGTCGAACAGCACGCGGTCCTCGCGGCGGCGGGCCAGCAGGTGCAGCTCGATGCGCAACCGCTTGAAGGCCTGTTCGGCCTTGCGCAGGTCGCGCGCCTCGGATGGCGTCAACAGGCCGGCCTGGGCCACCTGGCGCCAGTTGTCGCCGAAGCCCGCCGCGCGCGCCATCCACAGGATGACCTGCAGGTCGCGCAGGCCGCCGGGCGATTCCTTGCAGTTCGGCTCCAGCGCGTAGGGCGTGTCCTGGTAGCGGGCGTGGCGCTGCTGCATCTCGACGCGCTTGGCGCGGAAGAAGGCGCGTGGGTCCAGGCGCGCCTTGGTGGCTGCGTCGAATTTCTTCATCAGCGCGCGGCTGCCCGCCAGCCAGCGCGATTCCAGCATCGCGGTTTCCACCGTGATGTCGGCCTCGGCCTCGCGCTGGCAATCCTCGATGGTGCGCACGCTGTGGCCGGGCTCCAGGCCCAGGTCCCAGAGGGCCGCGACCAGCCGTTCGATCGCGGCCTCGTCGTCGGCCGATGGCGCTTGCGGCAGCAGGATCAGCAGATCCACGTCCGAATGTGGATACAGCTCGCCGCGGCCATAGCCGCCCACCGCCGCCAGCGCCGCGCCTTCGGGCAGCGGGTGCTGCTTGACCAGGTCGCGCAACGCGGCGTCGACGATGCGCCGCAGTTCGGACAGCAGCGTGTCGGGGCGCTCGTGCTCGCGGAACTGGGCCACCGCCGTCCGCCGGGATTCCTGGATGCGTTCGCGCAGGGAGGTGAGGGGGGCGACGGCGGTCATGGTGGAGGCTGCGTCAGACGGCGGGGATGACGAGGGGTTCGGTAATGAAGGCAGGCGGCTGGGGCATGCCCGGCGACAGGGTCAGCACTTCGTAGCCGGTATCGGTGACGCAGACAGCATGCTCCCATTGGGCCGACAGGCTGTGGTCGCGCGTCACGACCGTCCAGCCGTCGGACAACTGGCGGATTTCGCGGCGGCCGGCGTTGATCATGGGCTCGATGGTGAACAGCATGCCCGTCACCAATTTCACGCCCGAACCGGGCTTGCCGTAGTGCAGCACCTGCGGATCTTCATGGAAGCGCTGGCCGATGCCGTGGCCGCAGAATTCGCGGACCACGGAAAAGCCGTTGGCCTCGGCGTGTTTCTGGATGGCGTGACCGATGTCGCCTAATGTGGCCCCGTTCTTGACCTGCTGGATGCCCTTCCACATGCACTCGAACGTGACGTCGGTCAGCCGGCGCGACAGGATGGATTGCTCGCCCACGGGGTACATGCGGCTGGTGTCGCCGAACCAGCCGTCCTTGATGATGGTGACGTCGATGTTCAGGGCGTCCCCATTTTTCAGGACCTTGTCGCCCGGAATGCCATGGCAGACCTGGTGGTTGACCGAGGTACAGATGGCGCCGGGGAAGGGCGGGTAGCCGGGCGGGGCGTAGCCCACCGTGGCGGACTTCACCTTGAGTTCGTCGGTCAGGTATTCCAGGCAGAGCCGGTCCAGCTCGCCGGTGGTGACGCCCGGCTTGACGTGGGGGGTGATGAAGTCGAGAACCTTGGCGGCGTCCTGGCAGGCCGCGCGCATCTTGTTCAGGTCGTCCGGATTGGTAATGGTGCCCATGAAGTAACTGAAGCTCTCTTGCTTGAATGTCTGCTGGAAAGAATAGTAGAATTATAGGCTTCCCTAAATTTTTGGGGGGCGGTGCGCGACGGAGGAGTCTGGTCCGACGGGACTAAAAGCCTTTCATACGCGCAGAGCAAGTAGTGTAGTAATCGGGTTTAGGTTACGGCAAAGAGCCTTCATCCGGTTTGTGCGATCTGGATTTGGTCAGTCGGCGCTCTGGCGCCCGGCAAGCCGGCCCAGGCGGCGGTTTTTCCGGTATCGGGATTCTTTGGCATCTGTGTCCGCAAGCGAAGGTTGTGGATGGCGGGAAGCAAAAGGACAACGACGCGGAAGGGCGGCGGCGGCGGGGGCGGCCTGGCGGGTTTCACGAGTGCGGAAAGGCCGGAACGGCAAGCGCAGGCTGGAGCGGGGCATGCCCGTAAGCCCGGTCATGTTTTTGAGCGGCGATGCAGGTTCCCTGTGGACGGCGGCCTAAGTTCTTGGAAGACGGGTTTCCCGGTTTCTTGAAGAAATGCCCCGCGGTCTGATGCGTGCGCGGTAGCACAGGCGCATGAATGGAACTCGATTTCGCCACAGACGAAACAGGTCCGGGCGCGTCCCATCTTTAAGGGGGGGCGTTCAGCGGGCGGCAACGCAAGGCTCTTGGTCGTGATGGCCGTCTGGGTTTATCGCGGCAGAGCAGGTTGCGGGGCGTCGCAAGGCGTCCTGAATGAATGCGGCAGTGATCGGCAGGTCCGGTTAAAATTTTTTCATCCCGCATGTGCGGGAAATCGCGCGCAACACCACCCAGGGTGTCGGCAAAGGCCGATGCAGGTGCGGCGCAAGAAATCAACCCTTGGAGAATAGAATGTCCCTGATGCGCGAAATGCTGGAAGCGGGTGTCCACTTTGGTCACCAGACCCGCTACTGGAACCCCAAGATGTCCCAATACATCTTCGGCCATCGCAACAAGATTCACATCATCAACCTCGAAAAGACGGTTGAGAAGTACGTCGAAGCCACCAAGTTCGTGAAGCAAGTGGCTGCCCGTGGCGGCAACATCCTGTTCGTCGGCACCAAGCGCGCCGCCCGTGAACTGGTCGCCGTCGAAGCCGCCCGTTGCGGCATGCCCTTCGTCGACGCCCGCTGGCTCGGCGGCATGCTGACCAACTTCAAGACGGTCAAGACCTCGGTCAAGCGCCTGAAGGACATGGAAGCCCTGGTCGCCGAAGGCGGCGCCGAGCGCATGATCAAGAAGGAAGGCCTGCTGTTCCAGCGCGAACTGGACAAGCTGAACAAGTCGATCGGCGGCATCAAGGACATGAACGGCCTGCCCGACGCCATCTTCGTGATCGACGTTGGCTACCACAAGATCGCCATCGCCGAAGCCAAGACGCTGGGCATCCCGGTCGTGGGCGTGGTTGACACCAACCACTCGCCCGACGGCATCGACTACGTCATCCCCGGCAACGACGACTCGGCCAAGGCCATCGCGCTGTACGCCAAGGGCATCGCCGACGCCGTGCTGGAAGGCCGCGAGCAGAACCTGAACGGTCTGGTCGAAGAGCTGGGCGAAGGCCAGGAAGAGTTCGTCGAAGTGCAGGACAACCAGGCCTAAGCCTGCTGTCATGTCCGGCGGTTAGTGTCTGGGAGCGGCGGGTCCCCCCCCCCCCCCCCCCGCGTTGCGGGGGGGGGGTCCCCCCTTCCACGCCCCCCGTCAGCGGGGGGCCCACCCAAAACCAACCCCCCCCCCCCCCACCCGGGGGGGGCTTTTCCAAATTTTGTGAAAAAATGGCGTAAATACCCCCCGCCCTGGGTAGGAAATGAG